>VGZO01000014.1 GCA_016872555.1 Planctomycetota bacterium | reverse complement strand
AGTACAGCCAGCTGCCGTTCGCCGAGAGCGACTCGCTCAACGCGGCGCGCGAGCGGGCGCTGGCGGCCGACCCGGTCAAGGCGCGGACGTTCACGCGGCTCTTCTTCCGCCACTGGGACTCCTACGTGGAGGACAAACGCCGCCACCTGTTCGTGATCGATGCCAGCGGCGCCGGTTGCCGTGACGTCACCCCTGGCGACCGCGACGCGGCCCCGACGAGCAAGACGTTCGCCGTGGCCGACGACCACTGTTTCAGCCCCGATTCACGGCACCTCGTGTTCACCGCCGTGCCGGCGACCGGTGAGGCGTGGAGCACCGACCATGACCTGTGCCGCGTGGCGGTCGACGCCCCGACCGTGGACTGGGAGCGGATCACACCCCCCAATCCTGCCGCCGACAATTCCCCGCGCTACAGCCCCGACGGCCGGTGGCTCGCCTGGCGTGCCCAGCGACGGCCCGGGTACGAGGCCGACAAATGGGACGTCGTCGTCGCCGACGCCAATCCCGACGGCACGCTCGCCGGCCCACCGCGAAACCTCACCTCCGCGGTCGACGTTTCGACCGGCGAGATCGCCTGGGCGAGCGACGCGGGGGGGCGGCCAATGGTCGTCTTCCTCCACGAGGTCGACGGCACGGCAGCCCTGGGGCGGGCGTTTCCCGACGGGCGGCCGACCGACGTCGACCGCCGCTGGCCGGGGATGCCGACGGCACTGTCGACGGCAGGGCGCGGGGCGGCGCTGTTGGTCACACGGCTCGACGCGCCGGCGGAGGTCTACACCGTCGCCGCGCTCGACGGCGGCACCGAGGTGCCGCGGGTGCCGGTGAGCCGGGCCAACGAGGCGGCACTTGGCGGCCTGGAGCTACGCCGGCCGCGCGCGCTGCGTGTGCCCGTCGAGGGGGGAGCGACGATGCACATGTGGCTCCTCGAGCCACCGGGATTCGATCCGGCGCGGAAGTGGCCGGTGGCGTACCTCGTCCACGGCGGACCGCAGGGGGCGTGGGAGGATTCCTGGGGCTGGCGCTGGAACGCCCAACTCTGGGCGGCGCGCGGCTACGTGGTCCTGATGCCCAACCCGCGCGGCTCGACCGGATTCGGTCAGGCATTCGTCGACGAGATCACCGGCGACTGGGGGGGGAAGTGCTACCGCGATCTCGTCGCCGGCCTCGACGCCACGGTGGCACTGCCGTTCGTCGATCCCGACCGGATCGCCACCGCCGGGGCGAGCTTCGGTGGCTACATGATGAATTGGTTCGCAGTCAACGACGTCGCCCCCCGGTTCCGCTGCATCGTCAGCCACTGCTCGGTCTGGAACTTCGACAGCATGTGGGGGACGACCGACGAATTGTGGTTCGACGAAAACGACCACGGCGGGCTCCCCTGGGAGCAGCCGGGGCGCTACCGCGAGCTCAGCCCGCATGCCCGCGCCGGCGAGTTGGCGCGGCACAAGACGCCGTTCCTCGTGATCCACAACGACCTCGATTTCCGCTGCCCGGTCGGGCAGGGGCACGAGCTGTTCGCGGCGCTGCAGCGCCAGGGAGTGGAGAGCCGGTTCGTGAACTTCCCCGACGAGGGGCACTGGGTGAACAAGCCGGCCAACGCGCGCCGCTGGCACGAAGAGGTGTTCGGCTGGATCGAGCGCTGGTGCCCGCCCGGCCCGCGGTGACCGCTGCTCAGCCGACGTTGATCCGCCCCGTGCTGTCGCCGAGGCGTTCGGCATGGCAGCCGACGGCGTCGAGCATGCCGAGGAACAGGTTGGTCAGCGGCGTGTCGGTCGGGTGGACGACGTGGACCCCCTGCTTGACCGCTCCCCCGGCACCGCCGGCGAGGAGGATCGGCAGGTCGTTGTGGTTGTGGCGGTTGCCGTCGCCGATGCCGCTGCCGTAGAGCAGCATCGAGTGGTCGAGGAGCGTGCCGTCCCCTTCCTGGACCGCGTCGAGCCGCCGCAGCAGGTAGGCGAGCTGCTCGACGTGGAAGTAGTTGATCCGCCGGATCTTGTCCTGCTTGCCGGGATCGTTGCCGTGGTGGGAGAGGTCGTGGTGCCCCTCGGGCACGCCCATGAAGGCGTAGCTGCGGTTGCTCCCCTCGTTGGCGAACACGAACGTCGACACGCGCGTGGCGTCGGTCTGGAACGACAGCACCAGGAGGTCGCCGAGGAGGCGGATGTGGTCCTGGTAGCTGTCGGGAACGCCTTCGGGGCGGGCCATCCCCAGCGCCGTCTCGCTCGCCGCGCTGGCGGCCGCCTCGATCCGCCGCTCGACCTCGCGGACGGCGCTGAAATACTCGTCGAGCTTGCGGCGGTCGGCCCCGCCAACGCGGCGTTCGAGGGCCTTGGCCTCGTCCTGGACGAAGTCGAGGATCGAGAGCTCGTGCTGCTCGCGCCGGGCGCGGGCCTCGGCCGACTCGCCGGGGCGGCCGCCGGCGAACAGGCGCTCGAAGATCAACCGCGGGTTGCTCTCCTTGGGCACCGACTGCGTCTCGTTGCGCCAGGCGATGTTGGCCGAGTAGACGCAGCTGTAGCCGGAGTCACAGCTCCCCGACTGACCGCCCCCCTCGGTGCCGATCTCGAGCGACGGAAAGCGCGTCCGCTTGCCGAGATGGTGGGCGGCGAGCTGATCGATCGAGACGCCGGCGCGGATATCGGCACCGGCGGTCTTGCGGGCCTGCGTGCCGGTGAGGAACGTCGCCAGGGCACGGGCATGGTCGCCAGGGCCGTCGCCGTTGGCCTTGGCCTTGTCGTGGGCCAGACCGGTGTGGATCGAGAACTTCCCCCGCAGGTCGGAAAGCGGCTCGAGGATGCACGACAGGGGAAAGTCGCCCCCCGTCGTCGCCGGGGTCCAGTCCTGCATGTGGACGCCGTTGGGGACGTAGAGAAACGCCATCCGCACAGGGGCCCCGGCACCGGTAGCCGCTGCCGAGGCTGGCCGCATGCAGTCGAGGAGGGGGAGGGCGAGCGACGTCCCCAGCCCGCGGAGCACCGTTCGACGGGACAGGACCGGGAGGCTCATGGCAGGACTCCGGCGGGACACGGGCAGGGGAACGGGCGGCGGCAAAAGTCTACCAGTCTCCGCTCACCGATTCCTCATCGGCTCTCCACCCCTTCACGCTGGCGGAAAGCGGGGCTGGTGACGATTTCGGCGACCAGGGCCGAGAACCGGTCGCCGCCGGCAGCGGTCCCGGCGGCGATCCGCTCGACGGCACAGGCGTCGTACCACTCGAGACCCCGGCCGAGGGCGTAGGTGAGGAGCTTTTCGGCCAGGCAGCGGCGGAACTCGTCCTGCCGGGCGAGGAGGATCCCGCGCAGCTCCGCCGGACCGGTGAACCGGCTGCCGTCGGGGGTTTCACCGCCGGCGTCGATCGCCACCCCGGCGTCTTCGGTACGCCAGTGTCCGATGGCGTCGTAGTTCTCGAGGCCGAAGCCGAGCGGGTCCATGAGCTTGTGGCACGACGCGCAGGACGGATCGGCGCGGTGCTGCTCCATCCGCTGGCGAAGCGTGCCGGTGAGCTGGGCGCCGGCGTCCTTGAGCTCGGGGACGTTCGGCGGCGGCGCGGGCGGGGGCGCGGCGAACAAGTTCTCGAGGATCCACTTGCCGCGCTTCACGGGGCTGGTGCGCGTCGGGTTGCTGGTGACGGCGAGGATGCTCGCCTGGCCGAGGAGCCCCCCGCGCGTGCCCCGGTCGACGGCCACCGTGCGAAACTCCCCGCCGGCGATCCCCTCGATGCCGTAGTGCCGCGCGAGCCGCTCGTCGAGGATCGACCAGTCGGCGTCGAGGAACTCGACGACGCTCCGGTCTTCGCGGACGATCCGCCAGAAGAACTCCTCCGTCTCGCGGCGCATCGAGCGCCGCAGGTCGTCGTCGAACCCCGGAAAGCGGACGCGGTCGGGGGAAAACGTGTCGAGGGAGCGCAGTTGGAGCCACTGCCCGGCGAAATTGTCGACCAGGGCCCGGGCCTTGTCGTCGGCGAGCATCCGCCGCGCCTGGGCGACGAGCTGCTCGGGGGTGTGAACCTCGCCGCGGTGGGCGGCTGCGAGGAGCTCGCGGTCGGGCATGCTGCTCCAGAGGAAGTACGACAGCCGGCTGGCCAGCTCGTAGTCGTCGAGGTCGCGCACCGCGCCCGGCGGCGGATCCTTCTCGATGCGGAACAGGAACGACGGGCTGACGAGGACCGCCGCCAGGGCCACCTGCATCGCCCGCTCGATCGATTCGCCGCGGTCGCGGGCGCCGTCGTAGACCGCCACGATCCGCTCCAGCTCCGCCTCAGCGGCCGGCCGCCGGTAGGCCCGCGACACGACCGGGAGCAGGATCTTCCGCGCCCGTTCACGCTGCGCGTCGCGGTCGGCGGCGGGATCGACCGGCACGCTGAAGAACCGGCGGTGGGGCTCGGGGAGCGGATCGGGAAGGGTGCCGATCGGACCGATGACGGTGATCGCGCCGACGTGGAGGTTGCGGTCGCGGCGGCGCGGGTCGGGGGCCTCGGGGTTGTAGTAGTCGTTGAGGAACGCGGCGGCGACACGGTGCTCGCCCCGTTCGACACGCCGTGTCACCTCGTAGTCGCGCGGCTTCCGCGCCGTGGCCCGGACCTCGAACGTCTCGACATCGCCGCCGTCGAGGCGGAGGGCCATCTTCACCGGTTCGTCGCCGGCCTGGTCCCCCCAGGCGTGGACGCGGAGGATGTAGTCTCCCGTGCCGTCAAAGCGCAGCGTCTCGCCGATCTCGCCGTGCGAGGGAAGCACGCCCCCCTTCGCCGTCTGCTGGGGCGCCGCGTCGACGTCGCCCGAGGCGATCGATGCCTTGGCGACACGCTCCGCCGCCTGCAGCGCCCGCTCGAGGAGGACGGGGGGCATCGAAAGGACGTCGCCGATGCTGTCGAAGCCGTAGCCGACGTCGTCGCTGGGAAACTCGGCGGCGGGGTGGATGTCGATGCCGAGCAGGTCGCGGATCGTGTTGTCGTACTCGGCGCGGTTGAGCCGGCGGAGCGTGACCCTCCCGGGCCGCTCGCCACGCGAGCAGTCGGGGCGGAGCGCGGCCTCGCGGATCCAGGCTTCGAGAAGCGCCCGCTCGTCGGCGGTGGGCTGCGCCGCGTCGGCCGGCGGCATCACGCTACCCTGCAGTTGCCGGAGAACCTTCTGCCACGCCCCTCGGTCGGTCGAGTTGGCCAGTTCGGCCCGCCTGGTGTCGAGCTGCATCCCGCCGTCGGCGTTGTCGCCGGTGTGGCAGTCGAAGCAGTACCGCTCGAGGAGCGGGCGGACGGCGGCGAAGTCCGGGGAATCACCCCTTCCACGGACCGGGACGACGAAGGCGAGGGCGACGAGGGCACACTGCACCACGGTCGATCGGCCCGCCGGCTGCCGGGGCATGAGGGTGTTCCTGCGGCACGATCCACCGCGGCCATCCCGCGGCTTCCGCCTTCATTCTAGCTCCAAGGCGGCGACGAACTCCTCCAATTCGCGCCGTGCCGTCGCCGCCTGCTCGGCGAACCGGGAGATCTCACCGCGCAGCGTCTCGATGCGCGTTTCCTGCTCCTCGAATTTCTTGACGTAGCGGACATACAGCTCGCTGCCGCGCTCGAGCCGCTCCATGTTGCCGCGGATCCGCGCCTGCTCCTCGCCGATCGCGGCGATCTCCTGCTGGCGGGATTGCTGCTCGCGGTCGAGCTCGGCGAGCGCCTGGCGGCGGCGGATCACCTCGGCGAGCGCCTCGCGGATCCGGGGCGACGTCTTCGCGGCCCGGGCGTAGACCAGGAGCAGATCCTCGCCGAGGCCGGTCACGGCGAAGCTCTCCTCGAGCGGCATCTCCTCGACGACCGTCAGCTCCGCCGCGCCCGCCGCGGGGACGGCGACGGCGAACCGGTGGCGGTCGCGGGTCGTTTCGGCGGGGCGCGGGGAGACGACGTTCCAGCCGGATTCGAGCGGATGCTCGACGAGGAGGTTCACCGGTTCGGCGCCGTCGTTGGTGATCGCGAATGATTTCGCCCGCGCCAGTTTCCGCGTCACCGCCAGCGTGCCACGGACCAGCCTGACGCGCGTGATCTCCTCGGGGCGCCCCTCGAGTCGGGGCGCGACCTCGACGTCGAGCGCGACGGCGTAGCTGAGGAGCCGCTCGGCGCCGGCGGCGAGGTCGTCGATCCGGGCATCGCCGGCGTAGGCGGCCTGGTCGTAGACCGTGATCGGGCCCTGCATCAGGTCGAGCGCGGTGGTGTTTTTCAGCCGCACTCCCGCCAACGGATGCTTCGCCAGCACACGCTCGTCGTAGATCGCCAGCCGCTCCACGGCCACCTCCTCGGCGACGATCGGCAACAGCGCCGACCGCTGCCGCTGCAGCGACACCGGCTCCGCGACCCGGTAGCGGAACAGGTTCCCGAGGCTCTCGCCGTCGGCGATGCCCTGGACGGAGGCGATGCCGTCGAAATCGGGGGCCGGTGCGGCGGCCTGCACGTATCCCGGCATGCCCCCCATGGCGCGGGCCGCGGGAGCGACGTCGGCCAGCTCTGCTCTGCGCGTCGTCCGCCCGGCCTTCCGCTCCACTTGCTCCGTCTCGGGCGCGGCGGCGAGGTTGCGGCCGTAGAGCTGCGGCGCGAGCGTCGCGTAGAGCTCCGGCTGCACGACGGGGCGGCGGAGGAACAGCGGCTGGTAGAGGTCCATCACGAACGAGATCGGCCGGCCACTGACCAGTTCGACGCGAACGTCCTTCCAGTCGTGGTCGGTGGTGTTCTCGACGATCGCCCACCCCTGGAGGAGTGCCTTGGCGGCCGGGGCCTCGCGCTCGGTGCCGGCGGCACGCTTGCCGTCGCCCCCCTCGCCGAGGACGAGCCGGTAGCTCGTCTTCCACACCGGTGCCTCGTGGACGTAGCCGACGCGCACGCGCCGCGCGCCCTGGCCGCGGAACGACACCTGCACGCTCTTGCGCTCGTTGTCGTGCGCTAGCGCCAGCACGGCCAGCGCCTTCTCCAGCTCCGCTTGGAGCCGTGGGTCGACGAGCTTGATCCGCGTGATCCCTTCCAGCGCCACGGTGCGCAGGCCGTCCTGGGCGAGGATCGTGAGAAACTCCTTCTCGGCCACGGTGCCCTCGGCGTCGGTCGTCTTCCGGACTTCGACGCCGACGATCGTGCCGGCAGCCGGCGCCGCAGCGTCGATCTCGACCATCTCGCCGCGGAGGCGCGACAGCAGCTTGCCGATCGACGGCTGGTCGGTGAGGTCGACGGCGAACGTGCCGAGCGTCTTGATGACCGGGTCGCGCGAGGCGTAGCTCACCGCGGCGGGCGTGCCGCCGTCGAGATCCTCGAGGACGAGGCTCTTGAGAAGGTCGTTGATGCCGTCGGCCTTGAAGCTCATCTCGACCGTCGCGTCGCCGTCGACCCGGCCGGCGTGCTGGAAGTGGCCGACTCCCGAGGTGAACAGGACGATTCGCTCGACGGGCAGTTCCACCTCGGCGGCGGTCGCCGGGACGGCGAGGAGGGCGAGGCAGGAGCCGACCGCGAGCCGGTAGGCACAGGCGCGCATGATGGTTCTCCAGACCGGTGCAGGGGATCCCGAAGTCTAGGACGGGAATCGGGCCGGGGCGTTACGCACCGCCGCCGGTTTCGCGGCGCGGGGCGGCCGGGATGGGGTTTTCCGCTCCGCCGGGCTATCCTCCCCCGCCGCGGGGACTGTGCCCATTCCCGGATCCGCGACGAGGAGCATCCGATGGCCAAGGTCTATTACGTCGGCGACTGGGCCGTCCTCACCGGCCCGTGGTTCGCCGAAAGCCCCTTCCAGAACGCGATGAAGGGGGTCGAGATCTTCAACTACGGCACCTGGCTCAAGGAGGCCCTCGAAGCCGGCGGACACGCTGTCGCGAGCGTGCCGTCGTGGGACTTCTACAAACTCCCCCCCGGGGCCTACGAACGGATCCTCGCCGACCACGACGTCATCGTGTTCAGCGACGTCGAGGGGAAACTGTTCCAGCTGGCGCCCCACTTCTTCGACCGGGAGAAGTTCGGCAAGGCGGTGCTCACGTTCCCCGACCGGATGCGGCTCACGATCGAGGCGGTCCGCGCGGGGAAGGGATTGATGCTCCTCGGCGGTTGGTACTCGTTCACTGGCGAGCAGGGAAAGGGGGGCTGGGGGCGGACGCTGCTCAAGGACGTGATGCCGGTGACCTGCCTCGACCACGAGGACCTCGTCGAGAGCACCGAGGGCTACCATCCGCGGGCGACGGCGGCGGGCACGCGGCGCTTCGCCGGCATCGACCTCGACGGCTGCCCACCGATCCTCGGCTACAACCAGGTCCGGGTGAAGCCCACGGCCGAGCGGCTCATCGACCTCGCCGAGACCGGCGACCCGCTGCTCGTCCTCGGGCGCGAGGGGGCGGGGCGGATCCTCTGCTACACCTCCGACCCGGCGCCCCACTGGGGTTGCAACATCGTCTTTTGGGAGCACTACGCGCGCTTCTTTTCGCGGGCGCTGGAACTGGTCGTGCCGGGCGCGGGGACGTAGCGAGAGCGGCGGCGCGGCGGCGGCTCCGTGCCGTCGTCGGCGAGCATCCGCGCGATCCTCCGCCCGGGTGACGAGAGCGCCAGACCGGCGAGGTCGGCGACGCTCACCCAGGCCCTCGGCGGGGCCAGCCTGGTTCGCCGCGCGGCGCGCCTGACGACGACGCGCAGCGTGATCCGATGGTGGGTCACGGTGTAGACGATCCGGCCGATCTCGTGCGGCCGTCCCGGGCGCAGCCCCGCCAGGCCGCTGGCGGGAAGCCGGGGAAAGTCCCACAACCCCTCCCACCATTCGCCGGGCCGTCGCTGCTCGACGAGGACGTGCTCGGCGTGGCGGATCACGAGCGCCGTCTCCTCGCGGACCTCTGCGGCCCGGGGGCGCGGCAGGCGCGGGATCGAGCCGGTCAGCCCGCCGGCGTGGGCTCGGCAGTGACCGAGCAGCGGACAGCGCGTGCAGCGCGGGGCCCGGGGCGTGCAGACGGTCGCCCCGAGGTCCATCAGCGCCTGGTTGAACGCCCCGGCCCCCTGCGGGGGCACGAGCCGCGCCGCCACCTGCCACAGCGGCTCGTCGGCCGCGCCGCCGACCTCCGCCCGGTGTCCGGCGAGGCGTGCGAGAACGCGGCGCGAATTGGCCTCGACGATCGGCGCTGGCTGCCCCAACGCGATCGAGCGGATCGCTCCGGCGGTGTAGCGACCGATCCCGGGGAGGCGGCGCAGCGCCCCGTCGTCCTCCGGCAGGCGGCCGCCGTGCTCGGCGACGACGACCCGCGCCGCCGCGTGCAACTGGCGGGCGCGGCGGTAGTAGCCGAGCCCCTCCCAGGCGCGGAGCACCGCCGACTCTTCGGCGGCGGCCAATGCCGCGACCGTGGGAAAGCTGTCGAGAAACCGCCCGAAGGCGTCGCAGACGCGCTCGACCTGCGTCTGCTGGAGCATCGTCTCACTGACCCAGACGCGGTACGGGTCGGGGGCCCGGCGCCAGGGGAGGTCGCGGGCCGTGCGGGCGTACCAGCGCAGAAGCGCCCGCCGCACCGCGGCGATCGCTCGCGCCTCGAGGCCATCGCCCCCCGCTCGCGCACCGGTCCTTCGCCCCATCGGCCCGCTCCTGCCCCGGCACCGTCGGTCGCCGGGGCGCGGAGTGTAGTCTGGATGGCAGCCGGCCCGCGCTCCGCGCGCCGGGTGCTTCCCCCACGATCGCCCGATGCCCGACGAGTCCCGCAAGCGACGACGCCCCACCGACGGCCTGCGCCTCGCGCGCCGTGACCTGCCCACCGGGCTGGCGTATGAGCTCGTCCACCCGCGCTGCGCCCGCCGACGGCGCGAGGACCTCGAGGAGGTCGAGGCGATGCTCGATGCCGGCGAGGAGGAGATCGCCCGCGAGGAGCTCGTCTGGCTGCTGTCGGAGTGCCCCGATTTCCTCGACGCCCACGTCCACCTCGGCTTGATCGCGCTGGGGGAGGGGGATCTGCGCCTCGCGCGCGGCCACTTCGGCCGCGGCTGCGAACTGGTGTTTCGCGCGCTCGACGCGGCGGGCGAAGCCCGGCCGTTGCCCCACGCGCTCCCCGGCAACCGGCCGTTCTTCGAGGCCGCCAAGGGGCTCGTCCATTGCCTCGTCCGCGGCGGGCGGAAAACGCTCGCGCGCGACACCGTGACCCGGGTCGTCGCCCTCGACCCGGCCGATCCCCTGGCGATCGCCAGGCTGCTCGACGAGCCATCGGGCGATCGGAAAATCACCTGATAGGATGGCCGACGCCATGGACGAACCAGGCCGGTTCATCGTGCTCGAGGGGATCGACGGCGCGGGGAAGTCGTCGCAGCTTCCGGCGCTCGTCGAGTGGCTGCGCCGCACGGGGCGCCGGGTCGTCGCCTGCCGCGACCCCGGGTCGACCGCCACCGGCGACGCGATCCGCCGGATCCTTCTCGACGACACCGGCATCGCCGTCGCGCCGACGGCCGAGATGCTGCTGTACATGGCGGCCCGGGCACAGCTCGTCGCCGAGGTCGTGCGTCCTGCGCTGGCGGCGGGCACGTGGGTCGTGTCGGACAGGTTCCTCCCCGCCAACGTCGTCTACCAGGGGCACGCCGGCGGCCTCGATGCGGAGGTCGTGCGCCGCGTCGGTGCGGTCGCGACCGGCGGCCTCGAGCCCGACCTCGTCGTGCTCCTCGCGATCGACGCCGCCACGGCCCGCGCCCGGCTCACGCGCCCGCTCGACAAGCTCGAGTCGCGCGGCGAGGACTATCGCGCCAGGCTCGTGGCCGGGTACGCCGCGGAAGCCCGTCGCGATCCGGACCGGTTCGCCGTCGTCGACGCCCGGCGGCCACCGGACGCCGTCACCGCCGCCATCCGCTCGGTGATCACGGAGCGGTTCGGCAGCGGCACGGCGGGAGCGGAACGGGCCCGGAGCGGCAGTCCCGTGCCGGAGCGCCAATGAGCTGGCAGGGGATCGAGGGGCACGACGCCGTCGTCGCGCGGCTGGCCGCCGCGGCTACGGCCGGGCGGATCGGCGGCGCGTACCTGTTGGTCGGTCCGGCCGGCATCGGCAAGGAGCGGTTCGCCCTGGCACTGGCCAAGGCTCTCCAGTGCCGGTCGTGCGCGGCCGGGCTCGTGCCCTGCGGCGTCTGCCCGTCGTGCGTGCAGGCCGATGCCGGCAGCCATCCCGACATCGACGTCGTCCGCAAACCGGAGGACAAGGCGACGATTCCGCTCGAGTCGTTGATCGGCGACGACGAGCATCGGATGCGCGACGGCCTCTGCTGGCGCCTGCTCCTCAAGCCGATCGTCGGGCCGCGCCGGGTGGCGATCCTCCTCGACGCCGACCACCTCGCCGTCGAGGGGGCCAACTGCCTGCTGAAGACGCTCGAGGAGCCCCCCCCCGGCGCCGTCGTGATCCTCGTGGGCAGCACGGTCGAACGGCAACTGCCGACGATCCGCTCGCGATGCCAGATCGTCCGGTTCGCCCCGCTCCCCGACGCGACGGTCGCCGCGCTGCTCCGCCGGCTCCGCGACGAGGGGCGCGTGGCCACCGTCGCCGACGAGGTGCTCGCCGAGATCGCCAGCCGCTCCGGGGGCAGCGTCGCCCGGGGTTGCGAGTTGGCCGACCCAGCGCTCGCCGACACCCGGTGCAGGATCGTCGACCTGCTCGGGCGGCGGCCGCTGCCGGGCGTCGAACTGGCGCGTGAGACGCTCGCGGCCGCCGAAGCCGCCGGCAAGGACGCCGCCCCGCGCCGTCAGCGACTCAAGCTCCTCTTCGAGGCCGCGGTCGACTTCTACCGGTCCGCGCTGCGGTCGAGCGTGACGGCCGAGGGCGGGCCGACGCCCGACCTGGCCCGGGCGGTCGCCGCCTGGAACGGCGCCACAGACGAGGCGGCCGCCTGCCTCCAGCACACGCTCGATGCAATCGCGGCGGTCGATCACAACGCCCACCTGCCGACGCTCGTCGATGCCTGGAGCGCCGCGCTCGAAAGCCCCTACTCCGCCCGTCTTGTCTGACCGGCAGATCCGCGCCGTCGGCAAAGTCGTAGTGGATTCTCCCGCCGGGGGTGCCCCGGCCGGCGTGGGCACGGCGGCACGATTCCCGTCGGCCGGATGACGATTTCTCTCGGGGTGGCGGCGGCGGGTGGAGTCAGCGCCGGCGGAGTCCCCTCCCCCCGGTCGGGTTTCTTCGGCATGCGCGTCACGTTTTCCCGTCGCATCGTCGCGTCCGGCGTCTGTGCGGCGCTGGTCGCGCTGGTCGGCGTCGCCTCCCGTGGCCGGGAGCCGACGGCCGAGCCCTTCCTGCGCGATGGTCGCGGGGCGCCCACTGGCACGACCCTCACAGCGCGCTCGGCACTCGTCCCCCTTCCCCATCTCTGGCCGCGCACCACGGGCAGTCTGGCGAGGATGGCGGCGGCGCTGCCGTTCACGACCCCAGCTCCGCGCCCGGCGACCGGCCCGGCGCTCCTCCAGCCCGAACGGCAGACCGCGCCGACCGTCACGCTGCCGGCGGCCCCGGCGCTCCCCGATCAGCCTTCCGCGGCGGCCGGTGCCAGCGCCACGCCGCCGCAGACACCCGCGCCGGCCAGCAGCGCCGCTGCCCGCCCGCGCCGCATCGATCGGGCAGTCCGTGCCGTGCAGTTCGTCAAGCCTGCGGCGGAGCCCAAGGCGGGCGCGCCAACGCCGCTCCCGCTTCCCGGGACCGTCGCCGCCCCCGCCCAGGGTGCCGTCGCCGAGCCGGCCGAGGGAACGCCGCGGCGCGGACCGGTCGCCGCGTGGATCACCGGCGCGCGCGGAGGGCGTGACGGCGTGGCGAGCGCACCGGTGCCAGCGCCGTTGGCGGTCGGCATCCGTCTCGGCGAGCGCCTCCGCGCGGCGGAGCGCACTCTGTCGGACCGCCTCGCCGCGCTGCGAAGCAGCACCGCGACGGAGCCTCGAGTGAGCGACGGCCTCCCCGACCCCGGCGGCTGGCCACGTCCCGTCGCGCTCCACGCGCAGCTCGCTCTCGTCCGCGAGGAAGCCGCCGAGCCGGTCGTCGAATGGGTCGACGACACGCGCTCGTCTCTCGATCTCGTCGCCGCCACGGCCGGCCCCGCCGACGCGCTCGCCGCCGAGCCACTGGCGCTCCTCGGCGAAGCGCCGGCGGCCGGCCTCCGCGTCGCCGACACGCTCTCCGATCCGACCCGGGCGGCGGCACTGCGCCGGGCGGCGCTGGCGGTCTCGCGGCGCGCGACGGTCTGGCGGGCGGCGGCACTGGTGCGCCAGGCGACGGGCCTGGCGCCTGGCGAGGCCGAGCGCTGCGAGGCGGAGACCGAGCGGCTCCTCGACGCCCTCGAACGCTTCGAGGCGACGCAGTCGCCGGTCGACGGCCAGACGGCGAGCCTCGCCCTCGCCACGCTCGCCGGCCTGTCCCACGACGAACCGCGCCGGCTGGCCGCCGCCGCCCGCGACCACTACGCCGCCGCCAACCTCCGCGTCGCCGTCCATCGCAGCCTCGTCGAGCGCCTCCTCCCCGACGCGGAGGTCGACCGCGGCGTGGTCGACGACACGATCCTCGGCCGTCAGGTCCGCGGCCGCCGCACGGTGGAACGGACCACGGGGCTGCGGTTCGTGCCCGATCCCGACGAGCTGTCGTTCGACATCGAGGTCCGCGGCCACGTCGAGTCGCAGACGGTCACCGAGTCCGGGCCGGTGGCGCTCTCGTCGCGCGGCGTCAGCGCGTTCACGGTCCACAAGCCGGTGAAGCTGTCGTCGACCGGGCTCCTGTTCGGTGCCGCGCACGGGGTCGCCAGCAACCGCTCGCAGCTGGCGGGGATCGAGACGAGCTTCGACTCGGTGCCGCTGATGCGCGGGCTGGTGCGGACGATGGCCCGCAACCAGCACGACGACAATCTCCCCGAGGCCAACCGCGAGGTCGTCGACAAGATCGTCTCCCAGGCCTGCCGCGAGGTCGACCGCAAGGCGGAGCAGCAGTTCGTCGACGCCTCGCAGCGGATTCGCGGCAAGGTGTGGACGCCGCTGGTGAAGCTCGGCCTCGAGCCGACGCCGGTGGGGATGGAGACCACGGCCGATCTGGCGACGCTCCGCCTCCGCCTCGCCGCCGCCGGCCAGCTCGCCGCCCACACGCCGCGGCCGCGCGGCCCGGACGACGCCCTGTTCGCCCTCCAACTCCACGAGTCGGCGCTCAACAACGCGTTCGACCGCTTCGGCCTGGCCGGCCGCCGGCTGGCGCTCGAGGACCTGTTCCGTTTGCTGGCCGAGAAGGTGGGGCGTGAGCCGCAGCTTCCCGACGACCTCCCCGAGGGGGTGACGGTGGCATTCGCCGCGAGCCAGCCGCTCCGTGTCGGCTTCCGCGACGGTCTGGTCCACCTGCGGATGGCGCTCGACGCGATCGAGAGCGGCCGCCGCGACTGGTACGACGTCGTCGTCCAGGTCGCCTACCGCCCGCGCGCCGGCGCGATGCAGTTGTTCCTCGACCGCGAGGGACCGGTGCAGCTCTCCGGGCCCGGCCATCAGGGGCGGATCGAGATCGCGCTGCGGACGATCTTCGGGAAAGTGTTTCCGAAGGAGAGGCCGATCGCGCTGGTGCCGCCGCAGGTTCAGGATCATCCGAAGCTCGCCGGGATGCCGGTTGCCCATCTGGCGGTCACCGACGGCTGGCTGGCCTTCGCCCTGGCCTCCCCTCCGACGGCCGCCCCGGCGCCGGCGACGGCCGCGGCACCGCAAGCGACCGACAAGCCGGCGCGGCGGTTGCTCGTGCGCTGACGCTCTGCGGGCCAGCCCGTCAGTTGCAGATCGGCCCCGGCGGCCGACAATCGCGGGCTCCGCCGTTTTCTCACCCCGGGAATCCAGCCGATGGCCAGCTCCGCGACCCGTACCGAATCCGACAGCATGGGCACGATCGAGGTGTCCGCCGACCGCTACTGGGGGGCGCAGACCGAGCGCTCGCGGGAAAACTTCCGCATCGGCGTCGATCGGTTCCGCTGGGGGCGGCCGGTGATCCGGGCGCTGGGGGTCCTCAAGAAGGCGGCGGCGCTGGCCAACGGCGAGCTCGGCCAGCTCCCGACGGCGACGGTGAACCTGATCGTCCGCGCCGCCGACGAGGTGATCGCCGGGAAGCTCGACGACCACTTTCCGCTGGTCGTCTTCCAGACCGGCAGCGGGACGCAGTCGAACATGAACGCCAACGAGGTGATCTCCAACCGGGCGATCGAGATGGCCGGCGGCACGATGGGCTCGAAGAAGCCGGTCCACCCCAATGACGACGTCAACCGCGGCCAGTCGTCGAACGACACCTTCCCGACGGCGATGCACGTCGCCGCGGTCGAGGTGATCCACGGCCGGCTGCTGCCGGCCGTGCGGCAGCTCCGCGATGTCTTCCTCCGCCTCGAGACGCAGCACGCCGACCTGGTCAAGATCGGCCGCACGCACCTCCAGGACGCCACGCCGATCACGCTCGGCCAGGAGATCTCGAGCTGGCGGGCCCAGCTCGACGACCGGATCGCGGTGCTCGAACGGAGCCTGCCCGGGCTCCATTCCCTGGCGATCGGCGGCACGGCGGTCGGCACCGGCCTCAACGCCCACCCGCGCTTCGGCGACGTGGCGGCGGCGTTCATCGCGCGAGAGACCGGCCACCCGTTCGTGTCGGCGGCCAACAAGTTCGCGGCCCTGTCGGCCCACGACGCACTGATCGATTCCAGCGCCGCCGAGCGCGGCCTGGCGATGGCCCTCTACAAGATCGCCAACGACATCCGTTGGCTCGCCAGCGGACCGCGCTGCGGGATCGGCGAGATCACGATCCCGGAGAACGAGCCGGGGAGCTCGATCATGCCGGGCAAGGTCAACCCGACGCAGTGCGAGGCGCTGACGATGGTCTGCGCCCAGGTGTTCGGCAACGACGCGGCCGTCGCCTTCGCCGGTGGGCAGGGCAATTTCCAGCTCAACGTCTACAAGCCGGTGATGATCCACAACGTGCTCGAGAGCGCCGAATTGCTGGCCGACGCCTGCGACTCGATGCGGGTCCACTGCGCCGAAGGGATCGAGCCCAACCTCGCCCGGATCAAACACCACCTCGACGACTCGCTGATGCTCGTCACCGCCCTCAACACCCACATCGGCTACGAGAAGGCGGCCTCGATCGCCAAGAAGGCGCACAAGGAGGGGACGAGCCTGGAAGCCGCCGCGGTCGCACTGGGCTACGTGACTCCCGAGCAGTACCGGCAGTGGGTCGTGCCGGTCGAGATGACGCGGCCGCTGAAGTCGTGAGCCGGCGGCACGCCCGGAGGACGAGCCGCCGCGCGGCACGTGCACGCGTTGGCTCGCCCCCCAGGCGTGTGCCCGTCAGATCGCCGCACCGGCCGTCTCGCCGGTACGGATCCGGACAACCTCGGCGAGGTCGGTGACGAAGATCTTGCCGTCGCCGACCTGGCCGGTCCGCGCCGTCTGGATGATCTTGTTGATCACCGCCTGCGCCTCCTCGTTGCCGACGACGACCTCGATCTTGACCTTGGGGAGGAAGTCGACCGAGTACTCGGCGCCGCGGTAGGTCTCGGTGTGCCCTTTCTGCCGGCCGAAGCCGCGGACCTCGGTGACGGTCATCCCCTTGACGCCGTGGGCGTTGAGGGCGTCCTTCACTTCCTCGAGCTTGAAATGACGGATGATGGCTTCGATCTTCTTCATGGCACCTGCTCCTTGTCTGGTGAGGAACTGCGGCAGCGACGGGCCGGAATACGCGGCGGCCTGTCGATCGCGGCGACGGACCGCCACACCCATGACAGGCAGTTTCCGTGCCGTCCGCCGGCAAATGGATTTCGCCGCGGTTTTGCGTTCCGCCGTAGCCAGGGCGTCACAGCGGTGGAACGAGCCGCTTCCCCGGACGATCCCCACCCACAAAAAACGGCCTGCCTGGCCGGGGGAATGGGCCTGTCGCGCCGCTGAGGCGCCTGTCGCGCCGCGCTGACACCCGGGTTTGCAGCCGCCCGTGGGGCGGCGAAGATGGCGGCCGTCCACGGGGGAACACACCATGACCATCGCTGCGATCGGCCGCTCGACCCCGATCCTGCTCGTGTTGCTCGCGGCCACCCGCCTGATCGTCGCCGCCGAGCCGAACTACGACGAGACCGCCGTCCGCACGTACACGCTGCCGCCGGTCCTCGCCGGCGCCGATGGCAGCCTCGCGACGAACGCCGAGACCTGGAAGACAGGCGCACGGCCGCACCAGTTGCGGATCCTGGAGCAGCATGTCTACGGCCATCGCCTGCCGGCGGTGCCGGTCGAGCCGGTCGGCGCCGTGGAGCGGGCCGACATCGTCCTTCCCGACGGCACGTCCGCCCGCCGGATCCAGGCCCGGCTGCGTCTCGGCCCCGGCGACGCCGCCAAGGTCGTCGACGTCCTCCTCTACCTGCCGAAGCTCGACGCGCGCGTAACGCTGTTCCTCGGCCTCAACTTCCGCGGCAACCATGCGGAGACGACCGACCCCGCCGTCCGCCTGTCCACCGCCTGGATCCCCGCCGACAAGGACGGCGGTGTGGAGGACAACCGCGCCACCGAGAAGTCGCGCGGCAGCCAGGCACGCCGCTTCCCCGTGGCGGCGATGGTGAAGCGCGGCTACGGCCTGGCGACCGCCTACTGCGGCGACATCTTCCCCGACCGCGCCGACGGCCGCCCCGACAGCGTGATGCTGTCGCTCGGCCGGCCGACGACCGGCCCCCTGCCCCC
Source organism: Planctomycetota bacterium (assembly GCA_016872555.1). Lineage (NCBI taxonomy): Bacteria > Pseudomonadati > Planctomycetota > Planctomycetota bacterium. Next base: position 71,471 of record VGZO01000014.1, on the reverse strand, counting down.
CGACGAACCGGGGGCGATTGGCGCCTGGGCGTGGGGCCTGTCGCGGATCCTCGACTGGCTCGTGACGCTCCCGGAGGTCGACCCGGCCAAGGTGATCGTCATCGGCCACTCCCGCCTGGGGAAGACGGCGCTGTGGGCCGGTGCCTGCGACGAGCGGTTCGCGATGGTGGTCTCCAACAATTCAGGCTGCGGCGGGGCGGCGCTCGAACGGCGCAATTTCGGCGAGACGGTGGCAGTGATCACGCAGCGCTTCCCCCACTGGTTCGCGCCGCGGTTCGCCCACTACGCCGACCGCGAGACCGAGATGCCCTGCGACCAGCACACGCTCCTGGCGATGACGGCCCCCCGGCCGCTCGCCGTCGCCAGCGCCGTCGAAGACCGCTGGGCCGATCCGCGCGGCGAGTTCCTCGCCGCGGTCGCCGCCGAGCCGGCCTGGTCGCTGTTCGGCCTCACGGGGCTCGGCACCGCGGAGTACCCGCCGCTCGACACCCCGATCGGCCGGCGCGTCGGCTACCACGTGCGCAGCGGCGGCCACGACCTGCTCGAGGAGGACTGGCAGCGCTTCGCCGACCTCGCCGACCGCGAGGTGCTCGGCAGACGGCGCGACGACGCGATCGGCTTCACACCGGTCCAGGAACCGCTCCCCGTGGCCGCGCCGCCCGGCGCGATCGTGGTCGTCCCCGCCGATCCGACGGCGCCCGGCGCACCGGCGCCGGCGCTGGTGGGAATGGCCGGGGGGCCGATCGACTGGAAGCTCGCCGACGGAGCGTTGATGGTGGGAACGTCGGCCGGGCACGCCAACCACGTCCACTCCGTCGCCGAGTTCGAGGACGCCGACATCCACGCCGAGTTCATGACCGATCCCAAGGCCCACGGCAACAGCGGCCTCTACATCCACGGCCACTTCGAGATGCAGATCTACGACTCCCACGGCGTCGAGCCGCCGACCGACCAGGACGAGGGGAGCTTGTACCGCTTCGCGCGGCCGCTGGTGAACGCCGCCCGTCCCACCGGCCAGTGGCAGGTTTACGACATCCGCTTCGTCGCCCCGCGCCGCGACGCCTCCGGCAAGGTCACTCGCGCCGGCACGATCACCGCCTGGCTCAACGGCCGCAAGGTGCAGGACGGCGTCGAGTTCACGCTGCCGCGCTCCCCCTACATCCCCTACCGCCACGGTGTCACCGACCACCTGCGCGCAGTCGAGAAGCGCCTGCTCGCGACCGGCGCCGGGCCGCTGTTTCTCCAGGACCACGGCAGCCCGACGCGCTACCGCAACGTCTGGATCCTGCCGCGGCCGCGCGCCGCCGACGGGGTGCCGCGCTGACGCAGGCCGGAAGTGCGTTGAGTTTCCGGGCGGCGCGGCCTACCATCTGCCCGGGTCCGGGGACGTTTGCCGGCCACGCTTGGCACAGAGGGGGGAACAGCGATGAAGCGGATCGTCGACGCGGCGCTCGGCGGCGCGGTGCCCGGCCGGCAGGTGCGCCGCCGCGGGTTTCTCGGGGCGTCGGCTGCGGCCGCGGCCGCCCCCTACGTGATCACCTCGCGGGCCCTCGGCGACGCGAAGACGCCACCGGCCAGCGACCGGATCGTGATCGGGGGGATCGGGATCGGCAACATGGGCTCGGGTGACCAGGGGGCGTTCCTCGGTCGCCCCGACGTCCAGTACGTCGCCGTCTGCGACGTGCGCAAGACGTTCCGCGAGAAGGGGAAGGAGCGCGTCGACCAGCGCTACGGCACCCCCGACTGCGCCGCCTACGTCGACTTCCGCGACCTGCTCGCCCGCGACGACATCGACGCGGTGCACATCGCCACCCCCGACCACTGGCACGCGATCATGACGATCGCCGCCTGCCGCGCCGGCAAGGACGTCTACCTCCAAAAACCGGAGACGCTCACCCTCCGCGAGGGCCCACTGATGATCGCCGCGGCGCGGCGCTACGGCCGGGTCGTCTCGGGGGGCAGCCAGCGTGTGTTCGACGACTACCACGACATCGTCGATCCGTGCTGGGCCGGCGAGATCGGCGCGATCCGGTCGCTCGACATCTCCGTCGGCGGCCCGTCGCAGGCCTGCTATCTCCCCGCGCAGGACACCCCGCCCGACATCGACTGGGACCTGTGGCTCGGGCCCGCCCCCTGGGAGCCCTATCACCCCGGCCGCTGCGACGGCAACTTCGGGACCGGCGGCAACAGCTGGCGAAGCTACGTCGACTACTCGGGCGGCAGCCTCACCGACTGGGGAGCCCACCACTTCGGCGGCGCGATCTTCGCTGCCGACCTCCGCGAACTGCAGCCCGAGAAGGTCACCTACCACCCGCGCTCGGCCGACGGCCGCGACGCGGCCTACGTGTCGCTCACCTATCCCAATGGCGTCGAGATCCACCACAACCGCCCGCAAGCCCTTCGGCCGCAGGCCAGCGTCGCCCACGGTGGCGCGATCCAGATCGTCGGCGACGGCACGCCACGGGCTCCCAAGGCGGTGCCCGGTTACCGTGGCCAGGGGGGGATCTACGGCGACTTCATCGACTGCGTGAAGACGCGCCAGCGCCCGTTCCGCGACATCGAACTGGCCGTCAACACGATGACCGCGCCACACCTGGTGGCGATCGCCTACCGGCTCGAACGGTCGCTGGTCTGGGATCGCGCCGCGGAGCGCTTCCGTGACGACGCCGGGGCCGACCGGCTCGTCGACCGGGCGCGGCGCGAGCCGTGGATCGTCTGAGACCGTCGCCGGCGCCGTTTCTGCTCCCCGCCCGACATTCCCCGGAGGACTTCCGATGGCCTTCGATTCCAGCCGTCTCGATGCAGCGCTGGCGGCGCTGACGGCATTCGACTGGGGCGCCGATCCCGGCCCCCTGGCGACGATCGACGAAGCGGTCGTCGCCACCCACGGCGGAGAGGCGCTGCGGGCCGACCTCGAACGGCGCCTGCTCGGCGTGCTCGCCGGCACTGCGTCGCGGGCGGCCAAGGAATACGTCTGCAGGCGCCTGGCCGTGATCGGCTCGGCGGCGAGCGTGCCCGGACTGGCCAGGCTCCTCGACGATCCGCACCAGTCGCACATGGCCCGGTTCGCGCTGGAGCGGATCGATGCCCCCGAGGCCGGCGCGGCCCTCCGCGCGGCGCTGGCGACGACCACGGGCCAGCGACGGATCGGCGTCGTCTCGTCGCTGGTCGGCCGTGGCGACGCCGGCTGCGTGCCGTTGTTGGCCGACTTGCTCAACGCCGAACCGGCGCTGGCGATCGCCGCTGCCGAGGGGCTGGGGCGGTTGGCCTCGCCGGAGGCCGCCGCCGCGCTGGCGGCGGCAAAGCCCGGACCTGCCGACGCGGCGATCCTCGACGCCCGCCTCGCCTGTGCCGACGCATTTCTCGCGCGCGGCGAGCGGACGCAGGCACGCGGCATCTACGACGCGATCGCCGCCGGGGTCGGCCCGACGCCGACCAGCCACCGCGACCGGGCCCTGCGGATCGCCGCCACGCGCGGCCGGCTCGCCTGCCTCGACCGCACCTGAGTTTCACCGGCGCTTCCCGTCGTTCCCCCGCTTTCCGGAGGCATCCCGATGCCGCTGCTGGTTTCCCTTCGTGGTCGGATCGCCGTCGCGGCCGTCGTCGCCGGGGCCTGGGCGGCGGTCGCCCCCATGGCGGCGTGGGCCGACGAGGCCTTCGCTGCCGTCGCCGAATTGGTGCGCTCCACCGACCCCGATCTCCGCGCCGTCGGCCTCGAGCGCGTCCGCGACGGCTTGCGCGGCGAGGCCGCCAGCATCCGCCTCGCCGAGACGCTGCTTCCGGGCCTGGAGGCGGCGTGTCAGCCGGCGCTGCTGGCGGCGCTGGCGGACCGCGGCGACCCGGCCGCGCTGCCGGGGGTCAGGAGCCTGGCCGAAGCCGCCTCCGACCCCGCGATCCGGGCCGGGGCGCTCGTCACGGTGGCGGCACTGGCGGGGGGCGACGACGTGCCGCTGCTCGTCGGCCGGCTCGGTGCCGGTGGTCCCGAGGCCGATGCCGCGCGGCGCGGTCTGCTTCTCGTCGACGGGCCCGGAGCGACCGCGGCACTGTTGGCCGCAGCCCGCGGAGCGCCGCGCGACACGCGGCTGGCATTGATCGAGATCCTCGCCGCCCGGCGGGTGACGGCGGCCGCGCCCGATCTGGCCGGCGACGCCTCCGGTGACGACGAGGCGCTGCGCGGTGCGGCGCTGCGCGCCCTCGGCCAGCTCGGCACGGCGGCGGAGGTCCCCACGATGGTCCGGGGCCTGCTCCGCAGCACTGCCGGGCAGCAGCGCGACGAGGCGGAGCGGGCGCTGGTCGCGGTGTGCACGGCCGGACGCGACCGCCAGCGGGCCGCGGAGGCGTTCCTCGGCCAGTTCGCCGGCGCCGTGCCCGACGCCCGGCGGCAGCTGGTGGGAGTCCTCGGCCGCATCGGCGGTCCGGAGGCCCGGGGCGTCGTCGATCGCCTCCTCGCCGACCCGGCGCAGCGGGCGGTCGGGCTGGAAGCGCTGTCGCGCTGGCCCGACGCCACCGTCAAGGACCGGCTCCTCGAGCTGCTCGCGGCCACCGGCGACGAGAAGGAGCGCGACGTGCTCCTCGGGACGCTGATCCGCATCGCGCCGCTCCCCAACAACACCCTCGACGACAAACAGAAGCTCGAGTTGCTGCGGCGGACGATGGACCTCTGCCGGCGCGACGAGGACCGGCGCCGCGTGCTGGAGCGAGCCAACGCGATCCGCACCGTCGACACCCTGCGATTCGTGGTGCCCTACCTCGACCAGCCCGCGCTCGCCGAATCCGCCTGCCTGAGCGTGGTCGAGCTGGCCCACCACCAGCAGCTGCGCGACGGCAACAAGGAGGAGTTCACCAAGGCCCTCGACCGGGTGATCGCGACGACCACCAACGCCGAGCTCGTCGAGCGTTGCAACCGCTACAAGGAAGGGCGCACCTGGAACCGCAAGGCTCCCGGCGGCTGAGCGCGGTCGCCGGAAGGCGGAGTGCCCCCGCGCCTGCCGACGGTCAGCCCGGTGGCCCAGCCGCCGGCCGGCGGAACGACGCCCCGTCGAGGCCGTGCGCCTTCAAGAGGCGGTACAGCGTGCCGCGCGGCAGCCGGGCCTCGCGTGCCGCGGCGGCGACGTCGCCGACGTGGCGCGACAGCAATTCGACGAGGAACTGCCGCTCGAACCGGGCGACGTGCTCGGCACGCTGCGCGAAGAATCCCGTCGCTCCCTCCGGCTCGGCACCGCGACCGGCCGCGGCGACGAGCTCGTCGGGGAGGTCGTCGACGCCGGCCAGCGGCCCCGTCGCCATCGCCACGGCGCGGCGGATGACGTTGGACAGCTCCCGGACGTTACCCGGCCAGGAGTAGCTCCGGAGCACCTGGTAGGCGTCGGCCGACAGCCCCGGCACCGGCCGCCCCGCCTCGTGGGCGGCGCGGCTGGCGAAGGCCTCGGCCAAGAGGCCGATGTCGTCGCCGCGCGCCCGGAGCGGCGGCAGGTCGACGCGGACGACGTTGATCCGGAAGAAGAGATCCCGGCGGAACTGGCCGCGCTCGACCATCGCGTCGAGCGGCCGTGACGTCGCCGCGACCACGCGGACGTCGACCGCGGTCTCCTGCCGCGCGCCGACCCGGCGGACGCGCCGTTCCTGGAGCACGCGGAGCAGCTTGGCCTGGAGCGCCGGCGGCAGCTCCCCGACCTCGTCGAGGAGCAGCGTGCCGCCGTCGGCGCACTCCACCAGGCCAATCCGCCGCGCGTCGGCGCCGGTGAACGCCCCGCGCTCGTGGCCGAACAACTCGCTCTCGAGGAGCGTGTCGGGGATCGCCCCGCAGTCGACCGGCACGAACGGACCGGCCGCCCGCCGGCTGCGTCTGTGGATCGCGCGGGCCACCAGTTCCTTGCCGGTGCCGGTCTCGCCGCTGACGAGGACGTCGATCGAACTGGCGGCGACGCGCTCGATGAGGGCATACACCTGCCGCATCGGCGCGCTTTCGCCGATGAACTCCTCGAACGAATAGGGACGCTCGACCGCACGGCGCAGCGTTTCGCCCCTCGCCTGGCGGCGTGCCGCCTCCCGGAGGCGCCCCAGCGCCCCCTCGAGCTCGGCATCGACACGGGCCAATTCGAGATAATCGGTGGCTCCCGCCTGGAGACACTTCCGCGCCGTCGCCACCGCCGGCTCGGAATCGATGACCACCACCGGGAGTTGGGGATCGGCCGCACGCACGCTCTCCAGCAACCGCGCCGCGGGGAGGGCGTCGCGGGCCGTGACGACCGCGAGATCCCACGAATCGCGCGCCACCGCCTCCAGCGCGGCATCGACGTTCGTCTCGATCCGCAGCTCGAGGGGCTGGAGCCGGGCGACCAGACGGGCGTAGGGGAGCGCCGCCGGCCCCGCTGCGTCGATGACGATGATCCGCGGCTGGCGCATGGCGGGAACGGGGAGAAACCGCACCGGCCCGCCGACGTTTGCCCGAGTGCGGCGGCGCGGAGCGCGGCCAAGTGTATCCCCTCGGCGAGCGCCACCGCGGTCTGGCCTGGCTCCTGCTGGTCCCCCGGGATCCCCGGGAGACGCCGGAGCGGCGCCGCACCCTCTGGTACATTCAAGCCATCGTCCGGCGCGGGCCGGACGCCCGTTTCCGGAGATCCCGCCCGATGCCGCTCGATCCCTACTCGCCCTGCCCCGGAGGGACGGGCAAGAAGCTCAAGTTCTGCTGTGCCGAGCTCGTCGGCGACCTCGAGCAGATCGAGCGTCTCGTCGAGGGAGACCAGCTCGCGGCGGCACGCGAGCGGGTCCGCGCGCTCGATGCCGACCACCCCGGGCGTGCCTGCCTGCTGGCGGCAAGGACACGGCTCGATCTGGCGGCGCGCGACTTCGCCGGCGCCGCCGCCGCCAGCCGGGCGTTTCTCGAAGCCCATCCCGAGAATCCCGTCGCCCTCGGCTACGCCGCGATCAGCGCCGCCATCGCCGGTGCCTCTCCCGAAGCGGCGGCGCTGTTCGATCGGGCCCGCGAGGCCGCCGGCAAGGAGCCCCCCACCGATCTCGTCCGGATCGCGGCCACCCTCGTGCAGGCCATGGCCCAGGCGGGCCACCCCGGCTGCGCGCAGTCGATCGTCGAGTGGCTCGAGGAAACCGGCCTGGGCAGTGCCGAAGATCGGCGGATGCTGGCGATGGTGGTCGGCAGTGCCGGCGTGCCGCCCGCGCTCCGCGCGCGGATGCCGCTGGCGCCGACTCCCGCCGACTCGCCGTGGCGGTTCGAGTTCGACACCGCGCTCAAGGCGGCCCAGGACTGGCGGCTCGGCAAGGCGCTGACCACGTTCCGCAGCCTCCGGGGCGTGGCCACCGACCATCCGGCCGTGTTCACCAACGTCGCCATCCTCTGTGAGGCGCTGGCCCGGCCCTACGAGGCCGCCGAGGCCTGGCTTTCGGTCGCCAAGCTTCCGGGTGGCGACGGCGACGCGGCCGTCGAGGCGACCGGCCGGGCGATCGCCCTGGAGACCGAGGCCAATCCGGAGCGGTCGCCGACGATCCGACTGGAGCGTTGGGCCGCCGAACTGTCGCGCGAGGGGTGCCCCGACCTCGACCTTCTCGAGGACCGGATCCGTCACGACGGCCACTGCGAGCCGGCGGCCGTCGATCGCACGGAGTGGGTCTCGCGCGGTGCGGCACCACCCCGGTCGGTGTGGCGCGTGTTCGACGCGGCCGCGGCCGGCGCGCCGTCGCGGCTCCTGGGGACGCTGATGATCTTCGGGCGGCAGACCGACCGCGAGGCCGAGGCCGTTCTCCAGGGATTCGCCCCCGACCTCGCCGCCGCCGCGCCCGCGGTCCAGGCACTGCTCGGCTGCACGTTCACGCCGCGCAACCCCGAAGGCGTTTCCTTGCCGGTGGTCAGCCCGACGACGTGGCTGGTCGCCGCGCAGTACCGGGTCGTGCCCCCGGCGACGCCGCCGGCCGCACCGGCGCCCGGCGCGCCGACGGTGTTCGAGACGCTGGTCGCCGAGCAGCGCGAGGCGGCGTGGAACCGACTGGTCAGCCTCTGGCCCGACACCCCCCTCCCCGAACTACTCGGCCGCATCCCGCGCGAAGCGCTGGCCGATGCCGAGGGGCGGCGGCGGGTGGAAGCCCTGGTCAGCGAGGGCGAGGCGACGGCGCGGCGCGGCGACGCTGCCGGCGCCTGGAGCCGGATCCGCGCGGTGCTCGGCCTGCCCGTGCCCTCCGAGATCGCCGCCGACGGGTCGTTCGTCGACGTGCCGCCGGCCCGTTGGCACCGGCTGCGCCTCGCCGACATGCCGCTCGACGACCTGCGGGGCTTGCTGTTCACCGCCGCCGACGCCGGCTTCGAGCAGGCCACCGAGCGGGCCGCGACGGCGCTCGCCGCCCGCCCCGACGCGGCTCCCGAAGACCGCTGGGAGGCCCTCAGCATCCTCGAGGAGCGCACACCGTCGACCGTCGGCCGCCTGGAACTCCTCGGCGAACTGCGCGCCATCGCCCGCCAATTGTCGATGGGCGACGGGATGCTCGACGTCGCCGAGCTGCGCGTCCGGATCGAGCGTGGCGATCAGACCGAGGTCGTGCGCCTCCTCGACCACCTGCGGCGCGATCATGGCAGCGACCAGCGCGTGCTCGGGGCCCTCGCGGAGGTGCTGATGGAGGCGGGGGTCGACATCCCCGGCATGGCCGCCGGCCGGCCACCGGCCCCGGGGCGCCGCCCGGCGCCAGCGGCTCCGCCCGCCGCGGCCCAGGCACCTGCCGCTGCCACCGGCATCTGGACCCCCGGCGGCGAGGCGGCCGCCGCGCCGGGAGAGAAGAAGAAAATCTGGACGCCCGGGTGATGGGCTTCTCGCCCTTCGACGCCGCCGCGATGCAGCGTGCCGTCGAACTGGCACGGCAGGGCCGCGGACTGGTCGAACCCAATCCGATGGTCGGCGCGGTGGTGGCGGACGCCGCCGTGCCGCGGTACGTCGGCGAGGGGTGGCACGCCCGCTACGGCGGGCCGCATGCCGAGGTCGTGGCGCTGGCGAGGGCCGGCACGCAGGCGCGGGGTGGCACGCTGTATGTCACGCTCGAGCCCTGCTGCCACCACGGCAAGACTCCGCCGTGCACCGACGCGATCCTCGCCGCCGGGATCCGTCGCGTCGTGGCCGCCACCGTCGACCCCCATCCGCTCGTCGGGGGCAAGGGGCTCGCGCGGCTGGCCGCCGCCGGGATCGCCGTCGAAACCGGCCTCGGCGAGGCGGCGGCGCTGGCTCTTACGGGCCCCTACCGCACGCTCCTCCTCCGCCGCCGGCCGTGGGTGATCGCCAAGTGGGCGACAGGCGCCAGTGGCGGGCTCGCCTCTCCGCCGGGCCGGCGGTGGCTGTCGTCGGCGGGGTCGCGGGCACTCGTTCACCGACTCCGGGGTGAGGTCGACGCGATCGTCGTCGGCAGCGGGACGGCGCTGGCCGATGATCCGCTGCTCACCGCCCGCCCCGCGGGGCCACGGACGCCGCTGCGTGTCGTCCTCGACGGCCGCGGGCGGCTTCCACTCACCTCACGGCTGGTGGCCACCGTGGCCGAGGCACCTGTGCTGGTGGTGACCTCGGCCGCGGCCGATCCGGCCTGGGTCGCTGCCCTCCGCGCCGCCGGCGCCGACGTCGGGGTGGGGACGACCTCGTCGCCAGGCGCGCGACTGGCCGAAGTCCTCGCCGAACTGGGACGCCGGCGTTGCACCAACGTGCTGATGGAAGGGGGCGCTCAGCTGCTCCACGAGGCCTTCGAAGCCGGTCTCGTCGACGAGGCCTGGGTGTTCGTCACCGACGCTCCCGCCGCCGACCCGTCGGCCTCGATCCGCGATGTCGCCGGGCTCGAGATCGAATCGGTGGAGATGATCGAAGGCGACATCCTTCTCCGCGCCTCCTGCCCGAGGCCATTTCCAACGCGACCATGGGCCGGGAGCGATGGAAGCGACGTCACCTGCGATCGGTCGGCCCGCGAGCCTCACAGCCCCGAGGGCTGATCGCGGATCACGTTGCGCCACCGTGTCACCGTGGCCTCGGGAGTGACGCGCGTCTCGGCCACCGCGACACGGATCGAACGGAGTGCCTCGAGCACGACCTTGACCTGGCCGAGGATGTCGCGCGCTTGGGGGTTCTCGTCGTCCACCGACAGCACCCGATCGGCGTCGACCTCCCCCTCCGCCTGCTGCACCGATCCATACCGTGCCGCGTACACCAGCCACGGCTCGACGAGGTCGATCAACCCGGCGACGTCGAGGGCCGCGGCCGAGGCGAGCGGCTCCTCGTATTTCGTCAACTGGGAGCCCGTCTCGAGCGGTGCCCCGGCCACGATCCGTGCCGCCTGCTTGGGCACGAAGCTGAGGACGGCGACCTCGTCGCCGACTCCGATCGACGGCTGGATCTGCTCGTCGAGCCCGGCGCCGCGGAGGCGGAACGACCACACGCTCCCCCCCGGAACCTTGGTCTTCTCCGGCTCCGGAATCCGGTAGCCGGAGGGCACCGCGCCCGGGTCGACCGCGCGGATCTGCTCGACCAGTTCGTCGGCCAGCGAAAACAGGTCGCTGAGCCCCTCGCGGAACAGGGCCGCGTCGGTGAGCCGGATGGCGATCGCCGGCTCGACCAGCGGCAGCGGATCGGCCGACGCCGGCAGCGCTTCCGAAACGCGCTTCGTGCGTCCCTTGTCGTCGATCACCAGCCCCAGCTGGCCGTCGGCGGTGGCCGGAAGGATCTTCTTGCGGAGGATTTCGGTCGCCTTCGCCGCCAGCGGCGCGAGCCGTTCGTCGAATGCCTCGGCCTTGTCGCGATCGTCCCCGGCGACCCGCGGCAGGACGTGGCGCCGGAGGAACGACATCGCCAGACCGCCGACGGAGACCAACTCCTCGAACTGGGCGGCATCGGTACGGCCGCGGATCACCCACGCCGCCAGCGGGGCGCCGCCGACGTGGGAGGTGAGGTCGAGACGCTTCGACCCGTCGTACGGAAGATTCTTCGACCAGTTCCAGTCGTAGCCCTCGTAGCCCGAGTCGGTCATGAACGAATAGCCCATCGTCGGCCCGGCGATCGGCATCTGCCGGCGCATGGCGGCCGCGGCCTTGTCGAGGATCCGCCGCGCTTCCGCCGCCGCCTCGTCCGACAGCCCGGCACGCTGCGCGGCCTGCTCGCTCAACTCGGCCAACTGCTCGATGTCGGCGGTCGACCCCATCTGCAGTTTGTTGAGCGCCTCGCTGGCGTAGCTGATCGCGGTGATCGGCCGGCTGCGGTGCTCGCGGAGCGGCGCGAGGGCCGGCACGCTCACCAAGCCCTTGCCGTCGCCCGGCGTGGCGAGCTTGTCGAGATGGTCGGCCGAGTCACCCAGCGAGAGGATCACGCGATCGCCGACGAGGCCCAGGGCCACCACCAGGTCGAGGTCCTGGAGCCGCTCGAGCACCGCCTCGAAGCCGTCGACGTCGAGATCGTCGATCATTCCCGCCACGAACTCGCCCCAGGGGATCATTGCCCCGTCGACCGTGATCGTCATCAGCTCGCCGTCGCGGACCTTCTTCCGCGACACCGCCTTGGCGAGATCGGGATTTCCCTGGGTCACGAGATTCAGCATCACCCGGAGCCGCTCGATCTGGGTCTTGGCGGCCGCGGCGTCGGTGATCTTGAAGCCCCAGACGAGGTCGGGCACCACGATCGACTCGACATTGTCGACGAGCGTCTGGGCGATCAACCGCGCCTGGAGCCGCGACAGGTCGGGATCGACCGTGTCGGGCAGCTGGCGGCGCACCGGCACGATCGCCGATCGCCCGCCGACGGCGGCGCCGTCCCCATCCCCGGTCGCGCGCCCCATCTCGAGGAACCCGGCCGCCTGCTGGGCCCGGTTCACCTTCTGGAACAGGTCGAGGAGCGCGATGCACGACGGTTCGCCGTAGAGGAACACGTCGCTCGAGACCATGTCGGTGAGGACGGCGACGGCCTGCTTGTTCTCCGGTAGCTCGAGAAACGTCGCCGCCATCGACAGCGGGCTGCCGGGCTGGATCTTCTGCTCCTCCAGCGCGTCGAGGGCGCGCTCGACGGCGGGAAGCCGCTTCACCGACGCGAAGGCGTTGCTCGCCAGCACCTTCTCGACCTGCTCGCGGAGGCGGAGCGTGGCCGAGAGGAAGGCGGCGTCCGCCGGGACCATCGCCACCCCCGTCATGAGGGCATCGTCGGCACGCCCCGACGCCGACACCACGAGCGGGCAGGCGGCGACAAGGCTCGTCAGCGCGACGAGGAACCGGGCCGAACGACGATCGTGGAGAGCGTTCATGGCTCACTCCGGACGGGAAGACGAACTCGGGGAACGGGGCCCGTCACCGCACAGGGGCCGCGGCGTGTGCCGACCCAGGGCATGGGCCGGGCTCACGCCGGAACGGCACGGGCAGGTCAGTCCACCCCCCAGTGTGACACGCCGGCGCGTCGCGAGTCCATCGGAAGTTGGCAGGGCAATCGGTTTGCTGTGGAATTGTCCCGGCTCGGCGCCGTCCCCGGTCGTCGCCAGAGCCGCGCCGGCTCGGCCGCCGACCGCCCCCCGCTCACTCCCAGCCGATCATTTTCCCGTGGAGACGCGCCGTCCCGTGGACATCGCCGGCACCGCGATCGCCGACACCTTCGCCGAGGCGTTCCGCCTCCGGTACGCGCGCCTGGTGGTGACCGCTGCCGACGACCACTGGCTTGCCGCCGCCACGGCCGCCGTCTGCGGCTACGGCACGAGCGTCCTCGGCTGCGACGCCGAAGTCGGTGCCGAATCGCCGCTCGCATCGGATGCCACGCCCGATGGCCGGCCCGGTGTGGCGATCATGCTGTTCGCGTTCACCGCCGACGACGTCGGCCGGGCGGTCGCCAACCGGACCGGACAATGTCTCCTTACCTGCCCGACCGTGTCGGTGTACGACGGGTTGCCCGCGGCGGAGGAACGGCGCCCCCTCGGGGCCCACGTGCGCTACTTCGGTGACGGCTTCGAGAAGACGAAGGTGATCGCCGGACGGCGATACTGGCGCGTGCCGGTGATGGACGGCGAGTTCGTCGTCGAGGACAGCGCCGGTATCGAGAAGGGGGTCGGCGGAGGCAATCTCATCCTCCAGGGGCGCTCGGCCCCCGCCACGCTCGCCGCGGCCCGCCGGGCAGTCGCCGCGATCGCCGCGCTGCCCGGTGTGATCACGCCGTTTCCCGGCGGCGTCGTGCGGTCGGGAAGCAAGGTCGGGTCGCGGTCTGGCGCCCTCCGCGCCAGTTCCAACGAAGCATTCTGCCCGGGGTTGGTGGGGCGGGTGCGGACCGAGCTGCACCCCGAGGCCTGTTGCGCGTTGGAGATCGTGATCGACGGCCGCGACGAGCAGGCCGTCGCTGCCGCGATGGCGGCGGGAATCATCGCCGCCGCCGGCAACGACCTCGTCGCCATCTCCGCCGGCAACTACGGTGGCAGGCTGGGCAAGTTCCACTTCCGGCTCCATGGCCTTCCAGGTCTCGGCTGACCGTCACCCCGGTTGCCCTTCTCCCGGCCCCGTCAGCTTTGGTATTCCCTTCCGCCGCACGAAAGCCGGTGTCCGCAGGGAGGATCGACGATGGCCGACCGTCCGTCACGACAGCTGCTCGTCGTGCGGCCACGGAGCCTGGGCTGGCCCTACCTGCTCGGTGCGACCGCCGGCCTGTGTGGTGGTGCTCTCACCCTGTGGACGGTCGCCGGCCTCCGGCCGACCGCGCGGGGAGAGTCGGGCCAACCGGCCGCGCCGGTCGTCGTCGACGCCGTTCCCGACCTGACCGCGGCCCCCGTGCCTCCGCCGCCGTCGTTCGACCCACCCGCGGCGCCGGAGCTCCTCGAACCCCCGAGCGACGCTCGGTCGCTGGATGCCGTTCCGGATGAAGTCGCCGCCGCGGCGGCTCCGATGGCAAACCCGCCCGCGCCGCTCGACACCCGCTCTGAGCGTCCTTTGTCGCGGTTTTCGGCGGCCTCCGACGATCGATCGGCGGCGCCACCGCCGTGGCCGCGGACGGAGCCCGTAAGCGACCCCCCCGCTCCCCTGGCGCCAGTGCCGATCGCGATCACGACCAGCGCCGCTCTCGCTGACGGTCCGGCGACAGACGAGGAACCGGTCGCGCCCGGGGTAGACGAACTGCCTGTTGACGATCCCCCGGCGCCGCTGACCGGCTCCGGCGATCTGCCCGTTGGGGAGCCGGCCCCTGTGGCCGGACCGGGCGCGGCGGTGGGACGGCAACCATCGCTCCGACCGGCGGTGCCAGCTCCCCTGGCGCCCGCGCCGTCGTCTCCCGTGGCACCGCCGCAGGCGGCAATCGGCCTCGACGATCCCGACGCCCCGATTCCGATCGACGCGCTCCCGCCGCAATTCGGCGGGCAGCCACCCGGATCGGGACCGGTGAGCGGCAACCCGGCCGGATCGCCGTTCGCGGCCGCGCCCCCGCTCGGCACCGCGAACGTTCCCTCCCCGCTGCCCGGCATGCAGCCTTCCGTCGGCATCCCTGCGACACCGACGATGCCAGGGGCGTCGCGCACGGTCACGGCCGGACAGGGGCGCCCCGGCCCCAAGCAGCTCGAGGGGGTGCAGACACCGCAACTCACGCTCGAGAAGCGCGGCCCACGCGAGGTGCAGGTCGGCCAGGCATGCCGCTACGAAATCCTCGTGCGCAACGTCGGCGCCGCCGTCGCGCAGGACGTCGTCGTTCACGACACGGTGCCCTACGGAACGACGCTCGTCGCGACCAGCCCCCCGGCCAGCCCCGGGGCCGATGCCACGACCGGCGACCTCGTATGGCGGATCGGAACGCTTCCTCCCGGGTCGCAGGTCCGCGTCGCCGTCGAGCTGATGCCGACGCTCGAAGGGGAGATCGGCAGCTTGGCGAGCGTGACGTTCCGTGCCGAGGCGGCCGTTCGGGCGCGGGCCACCAAGCCCGCGCTGGTCCTCGAGGCGCGGCCGACCGAGCCGGTGCTCGTCGGCGGCAGCCTCCCACTGGCGATCACCGTCAGCAATCCGGGCACCGGCACCGCCACCGGCGTGGTCCTCGAGGGGGTCGTGCCCGAGGGGTTGGCCCATCCGGCCGGCCGCGAACTGGAATTCGACGTCGGCCGCCTCGCCCCGGGGCAGTCGCGGTCGATCGACCTCGAGCTTGGCACCACCGGCCCCGGTGTTCACAGTCTCCAACTCGTCGCCCGTGCCGACGGCGCGCTCGAGGTCGTCACCCCGGTCCGTCTCGAGGTCACCGCGCCCACGCTCGAAGTCGCCGCCGAGATCCCCGCGCGGCGCTACCTGCAGCGCCCCGCCACCTGCCTGCTGTCGATGCACAACGCCGGCACGGCGCCGGCGCGCGATGTCGAGCTGGTCGCCCAACTGCCTGCCGGTCTGAAGTTCGTCCGCACCAACAACGCCGGCTATTACGACGAGCGCTCCCACCGCGTGCTGTGGAACCTCGAGGAACTGCCGGCGGCCGAGACCGGCGGTGTCGAGCTGGTGGTGATGCCGGTGGAACTGGGGCCGCAGAAGATCGTCGCGGCAGCGCGGGCCACAGGCGGACTCGCCGACCAGGCGGTCCACGTCATCGAGGTCGAAGGCCTGGCGGCACTGTCCTTCGAGGTCACCGACAGCGAGGATCCGATCGAGGTCGGCGGGCTCACCGAATACGTCGTCCGCGTCTCCAACCAGGGCACCAAGGCGGCCAGCGGCGTCCGCCTCGTCGCCACACTGCTCGGCGACGTGGAGCCGGTGGCGGCCAAGGGCCCGGTGCCGTACCGGCTCGACAACCTGGCGATCACGTTCGAGCCGTTGACCCGGCTGGCACCGGCCGAGGAAGCGGTCTACAGGGTGCGGATCCGCGGCCGTCGGCCCGGCGACCAGCGCGTCCAGATTCAGCTCACCACCGACGACCAACCGGCGCCGATCACCAAGGAAGAGGTGACCCGCGTCTACGCCGACCGCTGACCGGGCGGACCGGACGGCTACCGCCGCAGTTCCGCCCCGACACCGGCGGTGCAGGCTTCGACGATCCGGCCGACGGCGGTGTTGGCCTCGTCGCCCGAGATGCTCCCCGATCGGGGGCGGAGGGCGAGCGAGACCACGAAGCTCTTGCGGTCGGTGCCGAGGCGCTCGGCATCCTCCCAGACCTGCACCAGCTCGCAGCGCTCGAGCAGCGCGCCGCCGGCGGCGGTGATCAGCCGGGACACCGTCCCCCAAGGTACGGCGCGGCCGACGACGAGGTTGACGTCGCGGAGCACGACCGGAGAGTCGCTCGTCGGCACGAGCACCACCTCCTCGCCGAGGGCGAACTCGAGCCGGTCGAGCCGCACCTCGGCGGCCGCCACCGGCGCGGATAGCGACAGCCGCGTCCGCTCGGAGGCGGCGACCTCGCCAGCGACGCCGATCCGCTCAGCCGGGTGGCCCGGCCGGTGGAGGAAAATCTCGGCCGCTCGCCCCGCCGTGAACGGTCCGAGATCCGCCGGGCGCCACTCCACACCGGCATGGCCGGCGGTGCCGTCCCAGGGGCCGATCCGGAGCCGCCGCAGGAGCGTATCGACCGCCCCCTTGGCGGCGGTGAAGTCCCCGCTCCTCACCAGCGCCACGAGCAACGGCTCGTCGACGGGGCCTTCCTCGGCCGACCGGCCGCCGGCGTCGTCGGCGAGATATGCATGGGCCACCTCGAACAGATCCGCCGGACCGGCGCTGACCGCTTCGTTGCCCGCCCGGGCCTCGAGCAGGCTCGGAACGAGCGACCTCCGCAGCCGATCGGCGCCGCGCACCAGCGCCGGCGTGATCACCAGGGCCGGGCTGGTCGTCCACGGGCTGCCTGCCTCTTCCGCGGTCGCCGGCACGACGCTGCGGGTCAGCGCCTCGCACAATCCGATCGCCGCCAGGCAGTCGGTCGCCACCCGCACGATCCGCGTCCGCGGGGCGACCTCCACCGGGCGTGTCGCCAGCGGCATCGAGTCGGGGATCGCCGCATAGCCCTCGATCCGGCCGATCTCCTCGACCAGGTCGATCTCGCGGGTGCAATCACGCCGCCAGGAGGGGGCCCGCCAGCGCGCCGGCGACGAAGGCGGTGCGGCCTCGACGAACCCGAGGCCGCCGAGGATCCGCCGCTGCCGCTGCTGGTCGATCTCGATCCCGAGGACCTCGGCGGCCCGCCCGGCGCGCAGGGGGATCGTCGCCTGGGGCGCGTGGAGTGTGCCCGCGGTGGCGACCCCGGCGGCGAGAACGCCGCCGGCCAGCTCGAGGATCAACGCGCAGGCCCGGCGGCTCGCCCAGTCGACCGCGGCGGGATCGGGTCCGCGCTCGAAGCGGTACGACGACGGGCTGGAGAGCACCAGACCGCGGGCCGCGGCGCGGACCGCCAGCGGGGCGAACTGCGCCGATTCCAGGAGCACGTCGACCGTCGCCGGGCAGATCTCCGTTCCCACCCCCCCCATCACTCCCGCCAGCGCCACCGGCCCGCGCTCGTCGGCGATCACGCCCATCGCGGTGGTGAGGCGGTAGTCGCGGTGGTTGAGCGCCGTGAACGCCTCGCCGTCACGGGCCCGGCGCACGGTGATCCGGGCGCCATGGAGAGCACGGAGGTCGAAGGCATGGAGCGGTTGACCGCATTCGAAGAGGACGTAGTTGGTGACGTCGACGACGTTGTTGACCGGCTCGACACCGATCGCGCGCAACCGCGACTGGAGCCAGTCGGGGCTCGGCCCGACGCGCACGCCACGGATCACGCGGGCGGTGTAGCAGGGGCAGAGCGTGGCGTCGTCGATCGCGACCGTCAGACCTGACGGCGGGCCGGTCTCCGCGGGGCGCGGGTCGGGCAGGTGGAGAGGCCGGTCGAGGAGGACCGCCAACTCGCGTGCGACACCGACGTGACCGAGACAGTCCGGCCGGTTGCTCGTCACCTCCAGTTCGATGACCGCGTCGTCGCCCGAGCCGTGGAGCGCCTCGAGATTGAGGCCGGCCATCAGCAGCCGCTCGGCGAGCGCCGCGGCCGGTTCGTCGAGCCGCACGTAATCGGACAGCCAGGCACGGGAGACGAGCATCGGGGGCTCCTGAGAATCGTCATCCCCGCCGGGCGGGCGGGAGGGCGTCGGGGCGGCAACCGCTGCAGGCTCAGAATTGGCGCAGGAAGCGGACGTCGTTGCGGTAGAAGTCGCGGATGTCGGCCACGCCGTGGCGCCGCGCGGCGATCCGCTCGACCCCCAGACCGAAGGCGAATCCCGAGATGGTCTCCGGGTCGAGTCCGACGGCGGCGAGGACCGCCGGATCGACCATTCCGGCGCCCCCCATTTCCACCCAGCGGCCGCCCCATTCCATGTCGACCTCGACGCTCGGCTCGGTGAACGGGAAGAACGACGGGCGGAACCTGACCCGGACTCCCGGCCCGAGAAACCCGACGGCGAGGAGGCGGAGGGTGGTCTTGAGATGGGCCATCGTCGCCCCCGGCTCGACCAGCAGCCCCTCGACCTGATGGAACATCGGGTAGTGGGTCGCATCGGCGGTGTCGGGGCGGTAGACCCGTCCCAGCGAGACGATCCGCAGGGGTGGTCGGCGCCGTTCCATCACCCGGATCTGCACGGTGCTCGTCTGGGAGCGCAGCAGCAGCGGCTCGGCGCCCCGTGCGACGGCGAGGAAGAAGTTGTCCAGCGGATCGCGGGCGGGGTGCTCCGGTGGGATCGCCAGCGCGTCGAAGTTGTGCCACTGGTCCTCGACCTCCGGCCCGTCGACGCTTTCGAAACCGAGCCGCGCCATGATCTCCTCGACGCGCCGGATCGTCTGCGTGATCGGGTGGACGTGGCCGAGCGGCGCTGCCGCGCCGGGGAGCGTGACGTCGATCGGCACCACCCGCTCCGGCCGTGCCGCGACCCGCTCCTGGGCCGCGGCCAGTGCGGCGGCGAGCCAGTCCTTGAGTTCGTTAAAGTGCCTCCCTGCATCGCGCCGCTGTGACGGATCGACTGCGGAAAGCGACTTCTGGATCGCCTTGAGCCGGCCGCTGCGGGCGCCGAGCAGTTCCACACGGGCGCGCTCGACGGCGGCGGCATCGGCGGCGTTGCCCAGGAGGTCCTCGGCAGCGCTGCGGCAGCGGCCGATCTCCCCGATCAATTCGTCGAGCGACACGTCAGCCACGCGACTGAGCATCCTTTCCCGTGGGGGCAACGACCACCGGGTCAGTCCACCGGGAGCGACCACGGCCGACCTGAAGCGAGCCCACGACCGTGGCCGTCAGCTCCGACATCGCCGGCGGCCGACGCCGGGCCCATCGCCGCCGGAACTCAGGCAGCGCCCGCGGGAGCCGGCAAATCGAGTGCCGCACGGACCCGCTCGACCACGGCGTCGAATCCGGTCGGATCGAGCACCGCCATCTCGGCGAGCGTCCGCCGATCGAGCTCGCAGCCGCACTTCTCGAGACCGGCGATGAACTGGCTGTAGCGG
The DNA here is from genome assembly GCA_016872555.1 of Planctomycetota bacterium. NCBI lineage: Bacteria > Pseudomonadati > Planctomycetota > Planctomycetota bacterium. Next base: position 52,075 of record VGZO01000014.1, on the reverse strand, counting down.
ATGCCACGCTGCCGCACCGCGGCATTGATCCGCACGATCCACAGTCGCCGGAAATCGCGCTTCCGCCGCCGCCGGTCGCGGCGGGCGAAGACGCCGGAACGGATGATCGATTCCTTGGCGGTGCGGAGGAGGCGCCGACGTCCGCCGACCGAACCCTTGACCCGCTTGAACAGCCGCTTCTTGGCCCGCAGACGGGGCACGACGCTCTTGGTGCGCATGGCTCGGATTTCCGGAATCGTTCCGGGATGAACCCGGAGGTGGTCTGTTTCTGGAGAGGAGAGGCTACACGACGGGGATCGGTTGGGGAATGACACTCGCCGCCGGCCGCGGGGAACGCCCCGGGAATGGTCGGCGCCGAACGGCGCGGCGGATCAGTAGCTGTATTTGCCGAGGGCCGCCACGATCTTCGGCGTGTCGACCGAGGCGAGAACACCGGTGCCGCGGAGATTCCGCCGCCGCTTCGCCGTCAGCCTCACCTGGAGGTGGCTCGTGCCGGCACGGCGGTGCTTCACCTTGCCGTTGGCGGTGAGACGGAAGCGCTTCCGTACCCCCTTGTGCGTCTTCTGCTTGGGCATCGGCCGACTCTCCGGAAAAACGGGGTGACTCGAAACGTTGTGCGGCAGCTGTCAACGGGGGGTGAGCGTGCAAACGAGCCGGCGTCCCATCTGCTGGGGCGGCGACTCGACCTTCCCGACAGGATCGAGTTGTTCGAGGATGTTGCGCATCACCCGCTGCCCCTCGTCGATGTGGGCCAACTCGCGTCCACGGAACACGACCGACACGATCACTTTGTCCTTGTGCTGGAGAAATCCGCGGGCCTGGTTGACCTTGAACTCGATGTCGTGGTCGCCGGTCTTGGGCCGAAGCCGGATTTCCTTGATCTTCGTCTGGTGGACGTGGGTGCGGTGCTGTTTCTTCTTTTGTTGGTACTTGAACTTGCCGAAATCCATGATCCGGCAGACGGGCGGCTTCTCGTTGGGTGCCACCTCGACCAGATCGAGGCCCGCCTCGCGGGCCCGGGCCATCGCCTCGTCGGTGGAGATGATGCCCAGCTGGGCCCCCTCTGCCGAGATCACCCGGATCGGCGAGATCCGGATCTGTTCGTTGATGCGATGCTGCTTCTCGATGGCTGCTGACTCCGTCGACCAATGAAACCCGCGCCTGCCGACGGCCGTTACCGGCCGCATGACGGCACGAGCCCGCGGGGCACGACTCGTTTTGTCCCACCCACCGCGTCTCGTCCGCGGTGCCGCACACCCGAAGCTGCCACTCGAGGCCAGCTACGAACACGCCGCAGGAATCCCGCGCCGGTCGCAACCCAGACACCGCGGCCCTGCCGACAGGGCCGGGAGCCGACGTCAGCCCGGATCATCCACATCGGCAGGATCGCGAACGCCACCTCACGGAGGCGATCATCAACGGTCCTGAATCACCGGCTGACGCGTCGAGGCAAATGCCGGAGACCGATGGACTCGTCCCTGAGAACCTCGCAGAATCCCACAGGTTTCCCTATCAGTCAAGCCGCGGACCGCCTCCCGCCGGGCCGTTCGGGAGGTCTTCGGCCGAAGGTCGGCCAAAGTGTCCATCGACCCAGCCTTCCCAAACCGAACGGACTCTTTGATCGTCTCGGTCGGGAAGGTGTCTCAGGCGCATTCAGGGCCTCGTCCTAAACCACTGCAGTGGTTCAACTTCAGAGCAGATGATCGGGGCAAGAAGGGGGCCGCGGAGCCGCGCCAGGAAAAAAGTCAAGATCACCCTCCGAGCGGCAGAACATTTCGGGCCCATGGGCGTATAACTTTGGCGACCCGTGACGGGGCAGACGGGTGTCAGGGATGACTCCCGCGATTTTCCGGACGAGCGATCGGCGGCCACATCGACCTGCGGGTCCGTGCCGCGAACGCCCTCCGATGCGTCGGTGACGACGTCGACGGTTTCTCCGCGATGACGGTGTCGGGGCCATCAGGGGCCGCTCCGACCCACCCCCCGGCGAGGGATCGCCGGACCTGGAGGAATGCCATGCGCTCGACAGCAGACGATTCTCTTGTCCGGTTTCTCGAGGCTGAACGGAATCTCTCGGGCGCCGGTGCGGCGCCGGGGCTGACCGTCGGCCACGATCTCGACCAGTTCGACCAGTTCGACCAGTTCGATCAGTTCGATCAGTTCGATCAGGGTGACGACGGCCAACGGCATGCCACCGTGGCCCTCCCGGCCGAACAGACGCGGGGCGACTCTGCCGCGCTGCTGTCGATCGAGGACGTCGCGCGACGGTTCAACGTCTCCACCAAGACGATCTCACGGTGGCGGACGCACGGACTGGTCCCGGAGACGATCGAACTCGGCGGGCGGCGCCGGGTCGGCTTCCGTCCCACGACTGTCGATCGGTTCGTGGCCGACAACCCGCTGCGGGTCGAGCGCGGCACGCGTTTCAGCCAACTCTCCGTCGACGAACACGCGCGGATCATCGCCTGGGCGCGGCGGTTGGCGGGTCTCGGTGCGACCCCCGCCGAGATCCACCGGCGGATCGCGCGGCGGCTCAACCGCAGCGTCGAGACGATCCGCTACACGATCAAGCAGCACGACCGCGAGCACCCCGGTGCCGAGGTCTTTCCGGCGGTCGACGGCAACCTCCGACCCGAAGTCTGCGTGCGGATCTACCAGCTCCACCTCGGCGGTGAATCGGTCGACTCGATCGCCCAGCGCTACCATCGCAGCCGGGCCGGCATCTACCGGATCATCCTCGCCCAGCGTTGCGAGCAGGTGCTCAAGCTGCCGCTCGACTACATCCCCAACGCGCTGTTCGCCCGGCGCAGTGCCGAGGAGGTCGTGAACCAGCCGTTCCCCGGGCTCGACGATGCCACGCGCCGTGTCCGCCGCCCGTCGGGCCTACCGGCCTACCTGGCGAGCCTCTACGAGGTCCCGCTGCTGACGCGCGAGCAGGAGGTGTGGCTGTTCCGCAAGTTCAACTACCTCAAGTACAAGGCGAGCGAGCTCCGCTCCCAACTCGATCCGCAGCGTCCCAGCGGCCGCCTGATGGACCAGATCGAGCGCCTGTACGAGGAAGTGGTGACGCTGAAGAACCGTCTCGTCCGGTCCAATCTCCGCCTCGTGGTGTCGATCGCCAAGCGGCGGGTGTCGTCGGGCGACAGCTTCTTCGACCTCGTCAGCGACGGGAACATGTCGCTGATCAAGGCGGTCGAGAAGTTCGATTACGCCCGCGGCAACAAGTTCAGCACCTACGCCTCGTGGGCGATCATGAAGAACTTCGCCCGGACGATTCCGGACGAGCATCGGCGGCGGGAGCGGTTCCGCGCCGCCGACATGGACCTTCTCCAAACCGCCGCCGACACCCGCGCCGACGAGCACCAGTCGCGGCTCGTCGAGAGCGACCGGCTCCGCCAGGTGGGGCGATTCCTCGACCGGCTCGATTCCCGCGAGCAGACGATCATCATCCGCCGCTATGGTCTCGATCACAGCCACGAGCCACAGACCCTCAAGGAGGTCGGCTCGGCACTGGGGGTGACGAAGGAGCGCGTCCGGCAGATCGAGGCCAAAGCTCTCGAGAAGCTGCGCGAGGCCGCCGCCGCGGAGGCGACCCTCCCGGAATTGGGCTGAGCGACAAGCTCTCGTCAGCCGGTCAACGACGGGCGCAGATCGGCCGCCAGGGAGCGGCCGATCTGCCGCACCGCCTGGCGGATCCGGCTTTCGTTCTCGATCAGGGCCATCCGCACGTGCCCCTCCCCGGCAACGCCGAAACCGGCACCGGGGCTGACGGCCACGTCGGCCTCCTCGAGGAGTTTGGCGGCGAAATCCATGCTCGACATCCGGCTGGTGAGCGACTCCGGCATCCGCGCCCAGACGAACATCGAGGCCTTCGGCACGGCGACCGGCCAGCCGATCCGGGCCAGCCCCTCGCAGAGCACGTCGCGGCGCCGCTCGTAAATCTTCGCCTGGGCCTCGACGTCGGCCTCGCCATGCCGGAGGGCGACGATGGCGGCGATCTGGATCGGCCGGAACATGCCGTAGTCGTAGTAGGTCTTGATCGTGCCCAGTGCCTTGACGATCTCGCGGTTGCCGGCGCAGAAGCCGACGCGCCAGCCGGCCATGTTGAACCCCTTGCTCATCGTCGTGAACTCGACCGCGACGCGGTCGCCGCCATCGACGGCGAGGATGCTCGGGCTCGAGTATCCGTCGAAGGTGACGTCGGCGTAGGCGAGGTCGGAGACGACCATGAAGCCGTGCCGGAGCGCCAGGCGAACCACCTCGCGGTAAAAGTCGGGGCCGACGACCGTGGCGGTCGGGTTGTGGGGGAAATTGACGATCACCATCTTCGGCCGCACCGTCTCGGCGGCGCGGGCGATGTCGGCGAGGTAGCGGGACGGGTCGGTGGTGTCGAAGAGGTGCGCCGTGCCGCCGGCGAGGGCGACGCCGTAGACGTGCGCCGGGTAGGAGGGGGCCGGCACGACGACGCCGTCGCCGGGCCCGATCGTCGCCAGGCAGAGGTGGCCGAACCCCTCCTTCGACCCGAGCGTACCGATCACCTGCGACTCCGGATCGAGCCGCACCCCCCACTTCTTCAGATACCGCGACGCGACCTCGCGGCGGAGGCTCATGATTCCCAGCGCGGGCGAATAGCCGTGGTTCCGCGGGTCGGCGGCCGCCTCGGCGAGCTTGTCGATCACCGCGTGGCTCGGGGCATCCGACGGATTGCCCATGCTCATGTCGATGATGTCGTGGCCGGCCCGGCGGCGCTGGTAGGTGAGCTGATTGATCCGCGCGAACAGGTACGGGGGCAGGCTCGCCACGCGATCGGCGAGGCGAAACTGCGGCGGCGCCGTGCCGGGACCGCGGTCGGCGGCCAGATCGGTGGGGCCGTCGGCGGTGGCGGTCGAGCGATCGGCCTCGTCGGCGGCGTCAATGGGCGGTTGCAGGTCGGCGGGGGTCGTCATCGGGATGGGTTCCTCGGTCGCCGCCGATTCTACAGCCGGCGGCCCCCGTCACCCACCGAGCCCGCTCAGCGGCCAACGCCCCGAGCTCCCGGCGGCGCTTCGAGCGACGCCGGGACGACGCCGTCGCCGGATGCGGTGCCGCGCCGGCTGCCGGCGCGCGGCGTCGGGGCTTCGGCGGGCACCCCGGCGGTCGCGGGGATCACGGCGCCGGCGGGAGCCGCCGTGGGCGACTGGCTCGTGCCCGCAAGATGATTGTCGATCGCCGCCGATTCACGGAGGTGGGTGAACATCCGCGCCATCTCGATCCGCTGTTTCTTCTCGTGGATGTCGTCGTAGAGTTCGTTGCGGACCTCCTCGAACGTCACCGGCGCTGGCTCGGTGAAGCCCTCGCAGTAGATCACCAGGAAGCGGTCGGCAATCTGCACCACGCCCGACAGCTCGCCGGCCTGGAGACCGAACACCTCGCGCTCGAGCGCCGGCTGCCCACCGAAGCGCTGGATCGGCGGCACCTCGCCCCGCAGTCCGCGGCTCGCCTGATCGACCGAGTAACGCTCGGCGAGGTCCCCGATCCGCTCCGCGGTCGGCTGCTGGCGGGCCAATTGCCAGACTTCCTGTGCCCGCCGTTGGCTGTCGAGGACGATCATCCGGCAGCGGGCGCGACGGCCGAACGTGGCCTCGAACGCACGGTCGAGGTCCTCGCGCGTCACCGGGACCGTGCCGACGAGCTTCTTGAGCGCGACGGTCGGTTGGACGATGTCCTCGAGGTAGTGCTGCAGCGGCACCCCCTGATCCCGCGTCGCCTTGTCGAGCCACGCCGCCACGTCGGGTTCGCCCGCGGCGGTGCGGAACCCCATCAGCTCGGCGGCCCGGGCGATCTCCGCATCGACGTCGGCCTGGGCGATGGAAACTCCGCCGCGGTCGAGGGCCTGCTTGAGGAGCGTGCGCGAGACGAGCACCTCGAGGACGTCGGTGCCGTGGCGCTCGAGGCAGACGGCCTGGACCTCGTCGAACGGGATCGGCTCGCCGTTGACCAGCGCCGCGGCACCGCCAGCCGCCCGGGCATCGGCCAGGCCGTCGACGACGGTGGCGGCGTCGCGCAGCGACCGGAAGACCGTCGTCGCCGACTCCCGGCTCTTGCGCTCGGCGAGCTCGGCGGCGAGCTGGTCGCGGACGTCGGCGAGCTTGACGTCGGCGGCCGGCAGGTGGCCCTCGCACTTGACGACGATGAACTGGTCGGCCACCTGGACGACGTCGGAGATCTGCCCCTCGGCGAGCCCGAACACCACCGCCTCGAAGCGTGGTTCGCCGGAGTTCCGGCGCACCGGCTGGACCCAGCCGTTGGCGCTGGCGCTGCCGACGTCGACGGAGTGCTGCCGGGCGAGGGCCCCGAATTCGTCGGGGGCCGCCAGCGCGCGGCGGCGGAGCGATTCCGCCTCCGCCGCCGACCCGGCGACGATGATCCGCGCCTTGACGGCCGGACCGAATTGGTTGTCGTACAGGTCGGCGATCTCCTCGGCGGTCGGATCGGCCGCCCCGGCGGCGAGGCGGCGGAGGGCGAGCATCGGCCAGACGATCTCGTCGGCGTACTGCCGTGGCGTGACACCGCGCTCCCGGCCGATCATCTCGATCCACTTGGCACGCGGCACGTTGAAGCGGCGGGTGAGCGTGTCGATCTCGGCATCGACGTCGGCGGCTGAGACGACGATCCCGTGCTGCCGGCACGCCTGGGAGATGATCCGCTTGTTGACGAGCGAATCGAGCACGGAACGCCCGTGGCGCGCGAGGCATTCGGCCGCCAGTTGCCCGCGCCGGATCTCGGCGCCGTTGACCAACGCCACCAGTTCGTCGGCCGGTCGGGAGACCGGGGCCGGCTCGGCAGGCCGCGGCGGTTTGGCGACGGCACGGCTGTCGCCGGTCGTCGCGCGCCACCCGATGGCGGCGGCGATCACCGCCAGTGCCACGAGGGCCTCGCGGAGCCACGGCCGGCGCCAGCGGCCGGTCGCGCGGTCACGTTGATTCTCGGACAACGCGGCAAGCGACCGCGATCCGAAACCCGACGACTCTCCCCCTGGCATGACGGTCGCCCTCCCTGGCACGTCGCGCGAGCAGATCCCGCGGCCCGCTCCCCGGCGTCGTGCCGGCGCGATGGCCGCCGCGGAGACCGCGGGTGCGGCCCCGATCATCGACCGCGACGATAGGCCGCGGAGGAAACGCGATCAAGGCGAACCGCGGCGGCGTAGTCGACCGGGAACGACCCACGTTGGCGACCCTGGGTTCGTGCGATACGCTCCACCCCGTCGTTCCCCCAGTTCCCCCAGGTACCCGCGCCATGTCCACCGAGAAGAGCGCCGACGGCCGTCCGCAGCGGGGCACCGATCCCAACCATCCGGCGTGCCTGACGATCCTCGGTCTCCTCCCCCCGGTGACGGCCGAGGACGTCAAGCAGGCCTACCTCGCCCGGGCGATGGCGGCCCACCCCGACCGTGGCGGTGATCCGGCGGCGTTCATCCGGCTGCAGAAGGCCTACGAGGAGGCCAACGAGTATGTGAAATTCAAGGCCTCGAAGCTCGAGTGGCTGGCGTCGAAGGTGGAGATCTATTCACAGCAGCAGGACGTGGCCGCCGAGACGATCGAACGCGGCGGCGAGATCGAGATGGAGGAGACCGACTGGCTGCGGAAGAGCTTCGGCGAGGATTTCGGACACGTCGCCGACAAACTCGTCCGGATCACGCTCCGCGGGCCGAAGGCCGATGACGCCTTCGCGGTGCTCGTCGGCTTCCGAGCCGAGTCGCTCAAGGACCTCCACACGCTCGACCTCGCCGGCGGCACGCTCACCGACACCGGCCTGCTCCAGCTCAAGGAGCTCAAGGGGCTGCGGCGCCTCGATCTCCGCGGCACGGCCGTCGGCAAGCTGGGCGCCGAGGTGCCGGGATGGTTCGAGCAGCTCGAGTTCCTCGGGCTCCCCAAGGGGAGCGTGGGGATGTTCGGCCGGATCGGGATGCCGCGGCGCCTCAAGCTCGAACTGGGCGACGCCCCGCCGGCCTGACCGGCCGGCTCACTCGGGAAACAGCCGCGTCGACAGGTAGCGCTCGCCGAGGTCGGGAAGGACGACGACGACCATCTTCCCGGAGTTCTCCGGGCGTCGGGCGACCTGCAGCGCCGCCCAGGCGGCGGCCCCGCAGCTGATCCCGCACATCAACCCCTCGCGCTTGGCCATCTGACGGGCGGTCTCCATCGCGTCTTCGTCGTCGACCTTCACTACCTCGTCGATGATCGAGAGGTTGAGGATCTCGGGAATGAACCCGGCTCCGATCCCCTGGATCGTGTGCCGCCCGGGCTTGATCGGCTCGCCGGCGAGCTTCTGCGAGATCACCGGGCTGTTGGCCGGCTCGACCGCCACCACCTTGAGCCCCGGCTTCTTCGCCTTGAGCACCTCGCCGCAGCCGGTGATCGTGCCGCCGGTGCCGACGCCGCAAACGAGGATGTCGACCATCCCGGCGGTGTCGGCCCAGATCTCCTCGGCGGTCGTGCGCCGGTGGATCTCGGGGTTGGCCGGGTTCTTGAATTGCTGCGGCATGAAGTAGCGTTCGCTGGTCCGGCTGATGTCCTCGGCGTGGCGCACGGCGCCCGGCATCCCCTCGGCCGCCGGCGTGAGGACCAGCTCCGCGCCGAGCGCCTTGAGCATCCGCCGGCGCTCGAGGCTCATGCTCTCCGGCATCGTCACGCGGAGCGTGTAGCCGCGCGCGGCGCAGACATAGGCCAGGCCGATGCCGGTGTTGCCACTGGTCGGCTCGATGATCACGGTGTCGGGGCCGATCCGCCCCTCGCGTTCGCCGGCGTCGATCATCGCGCAGGCGATCCGGTCCTTCACGCTCCACAGCGGGTTCATGTTCTCGATCTTGCCGACGACCGTGGCGTGGCAGCCCTCGGTGACGCGGCGGAGGCGCACCAGCGGCGTGCGGCCGATGCACTGCGTGATGTCGTCGCGGATGCCGAGGGGGAGCGTGGAGGAGGCGTGCGCGGAACCGACCATGGGGTCACCCGTCGCGGAGGAAACCGCGGCCCTTGCCGCCGGTCACGGCGACCGGCGCGGCGGCGCCGCGGGGCGAGCATCGCCACCGGGGCACCGTACGGTTTTCGCCGCCGGCGAACAACCCTGGTTTCCGCCCCCTCCGCCGTCTCCCCATCCACCCCGCCCCGGCCGCCGCGCTGGCGGGGGCCGCACCGTCGGCTCCGGCCCGATCCCGCGGACGCCCGACGCCGCCGCCTACGGCAGCCGCTTGACGCGGATGTTGCGGTAGTGGACCTCGCTGCCCGGATCGTGGGCCTGCAGCGCGAAGGTCCCGGCCGAGAGCTTGCGGGTCCCGGTCACCCCGTCGGGCTCGACGTACTCGAACAGCACCTTGCCGTCGACGAGGACCGTGATCTGCTTGTCCTTGACGACCACCTCCTCGGTGAACCAGACGTCGTCCTTGGCCGGCGCGGTGAAATTCTTGACCACGTTGTAGATGCTCCCGGTTCGCACCGGATCCCCCTGGGAGTTGTTGACCTGCATCTCGTAGCCCGCCGCCGGCCAGCCCTCCGGCTGGAACTTGGTGTGGAAAAAGATCCCCGAGTTGGCCCCCGGCCGGGTCATCACCTCGGCCTTGAAGTGGAAGTTCTTGAACTCGGCCGGCTTGGCGGCGTCGGCACCGACGTAAAACAAGTGACTGCGCGGGCCGTGGCAGACGATCTCGCCCCCCTCGACCTTCCAGCTTTGGGGGTTCTCGTTGACCTTCCAGCCGGCGAGGCTCTTGCCGTCGAACAGCGGCTCGAAGCCGGGCTCGTCGGCCCGGGCCGCCGCCGCGGCCAGGATCGCCACACCGAGCGCCACCCGCCGAACCGCCGCTCCAGTCGCCGCGTAAGCCATGGGAATACTCCGCCGGAAGTCAGGAAAGGAAGCCGCCATCCGCACCGTCACGAAGCGCGACGAGCCTAACGCCCCGGCGGCCGACGGGCCAGCGCCCCTGCCGGCGGGCAGCCCGCTCCCCCCCCCGCCCGCCGCCGTCGAACGCTGCCTGCACGCCGCCGGGCTCGACAACCGCCCGGTGCTCATCGCGGTCGACAGCAACGTCGCCCTCGACGGCACCCCCGACCGGGAATGGCTCGTCGTCACCGCCGACCACCTCTCGGTCGTCGCCGATGCCCCCCCGGCGGCCGGCGAATACGCCGGCGCCTCCCCGGCGGCCCGGCTCGTGCGCTTCGTCCCCTGGCCGGAGGTCGAGCAGGTGCGGACCAGCGCCGGCGTCGGCGGCGGCACGCTCCAGGTGAAGGCCGACGGCGGCTGGATCGACCTGATCCGGTTTTCCAACGCGCTGGCGACCCGGTTCCACAAGGTGTCGCGGGCCCTCGAACTGGCGCGCGAAGCCGCCCCCACCGAGGGCGACGCCCCGCCGGCGATCGTCGGTCCGATCGTGATCGATGGGCCGCTCGATCCGCCGCGCTGCCCGTCGTGCTCGCTGCGGCTGACCGTCCGCGAGGAATCCTGCCCGCGCTGCATGCAGAAGGGGAGGATCCTCGCGCGCGTCGCCGCGATCCTCGCACCCCACCGGGGCGGCGCCATCGCGCTGTGCCTGCTGACGCTCCTCGGCGTGGTCGCGGAGCTTGTGCCGCCCAAGCTCCAGCAATACATGGTCGACGACGTCCTCACCGGCAGCGCCGCGGCGCGCGCTGCCGACGGCGCGACGACCTCCCCGGCCGACTTCCGTACCGCGCTGCTCGTGGTCGTGCTGGCACTGGCGTTTTCGCGGATCGTGCTCTCGGTGGTCGGCGTTCTCAAGGGGCGGCTGGCGACGACGATCGGCACCGGGCTGGCCGGATCCCTGCGCCGCGAGATGGTCGACAAGCTGCAGAACCTCGCGATCGCCTACTACGACCGCCACCAGGTCGGCTCGATGATCAGCCGCGTGGCCCACGACAGCGAGGTCCTCCACGGCCTGATGCACCAGATCACCGGAGGCTTCCTCCTCCAGATCGTGCAGCTCGTCGGCGTCGGCGCGATGCTCGTGTGGATCAACCCGAAGCTGGCGCTGTTCACGCTGATCCCGGTGCCCCTGGTGATCCTCGGCTCGTGGATCTTCTGGCGGCACGTCTACCCGCGCCACTACCGGCTGTGGGACGCGTCGAGCAAGCAGATGGCGGCGTTGTCGGGGATGCTGTCGGGGATCCGCGTCGTCAAGGCCTTCGCCCAGGAGCCGAGGGAGCGCGAGCGGTTCCAGCAGGCCAGCGATCACCTCTCCGACTGGCGGCTGTGGGTCGAGCGCACCAACTCCACCTACTCGGCGACGATGCAGATCGTGTTCAGCCTCGGCGGGCTGATCGTCTGGTACGTCGGCGGCCTCGACGTGATCGGCGCGAAGATGTCGCTCGGCCAGCTGATCGCGTTCCTCGCCTACCTGGCGATGTTCTACGCGCCGCTGGGGGCGCTCTCGAACTTCACCACCTGGCTGACGAGCTTCCTCTCCGGCAGCCAGCGCGTCCTCGAATTGCTCGACACGCCGGTGACGATCCCCGACGCCACGGATCCGGCGCCGTGGCCGGAGGTGCGCGGCGAGCTCGGCTTCTCCGGCGTGACCTTCGGCTACGACCGCAACCAGCCGGTCCTCCGCGACGTGAGCTTTACCGTCGCCCCCGGCGAGATGGTCGGGATCGTCGGCCGTTCGGGGTCGGGAAAGACGACGCTGGTCAACCTGCTGGGACGGTTCCACGACGTGCAGGAGGGGGCGATCACGATCGACGGGATCGACGTCCGGAAGCTGTCGACGCGGCAGCTGCGCGAGCGCCTCGGGATCGTGTTCCAGGACTCGTTCCTGTTCCGCGGCACGATCTGGAAGAACCTCTCCTACGGGCGCCCCGGCGCGACGATCGAGCAGGGGCTCGAGGCGGCCAAGGCGGCCGGGGCCCACGACTTCCTCTGCCGCCAGCCGCTGGCCTACGAGACGCTCCTCGGCGAGCACGGCGCGGGACTGTCGGGGGGGGAGAAGCAGCGGCTTTCGATCGCGCGGACGCTGCTCTACGACCCGCGGATCCTCGTCCTCGACGAGGCCACCAGCAACATCGACGCCGAGGCCGAGAAGGCGATCCAGGAAGCGCTCGCGGAGCTCGTCCGCGGCCGGACGACGATCGCCATCGCCCACCGGCTGTCGACGCTGCGCAACGCCGACCGGATCCTCGCCTTCGACCGCGGCCGGCTGGTGGAGCAGGGAACCCACGCCGAATTGCTCGCCCGCGACGGGATCTACGCCCGGCTGGTGCGCATCCAGACGCAGGTCACCAAGCAGCCGACGGTCGACACGCTGCTCGCCGAGCAGGAAAAGGACACGCCGCGCGACGAGCCGGCCGCGGAGCCGGCGCCCCGACGGACGACGGGAATCCGCTGGCTCGACCCGGCCCGGCACCGCTTCCAGCGCGGCGATCACGACCGGATCGTGCTCCTCGAGGAGGGCACGGCCTTGGCGGCGGCGGCGTTCATCGTCCGCACCTTTCCGGCGTCGTGGCCCCAGGCCTGGCTGTCGGTGCGCGGCTGGTACGAGAACGGCGACGAGATCGAGCTGGGGATGATCCGCGACCTCGCCGACTGGCCCGCGGCCGACCGCGCGGTGATCGATGCGGCGCTCCGCCGCCGGGCGCTGATCCGCGAGATCAGCCGCATCCACGCCGTACGCCTCGGCCACGGCTACCTCGACTTCGACGTCGAAACCGACGTCGGTCGGCGCCGGTTCACGACGCGCTGGACGCAGAGCCAGGCCGTCGAGTTCGGCGCCGAAGGGAAGATGCTCGTCGATACCGAGGAAAACCGCTGGGTCGTGCGCCGCCTCGACGACCTCCCCCAGCCCGACCGGGAGCGGTTCCTCCAGTACATCTACTGGTGACCGGTACCGCGCCGGCGGGCCGCGGGGCGGGCTCGCGCCGCCGGCCCTTCTGGTGCCCGTGGCGTTGACCCCGCCTGCAGGGCTGCCCAGAATCGGACCGTGCGGCGAGACCCGTCGGTGCACAGCCTGCCCGGGCCGCCGATCATCCGTTTCCCGACCTTCGTCGGAGCCCACTCCATGACCGGATCCACCGTCCTGCTCCCGGCCTCACGCCGCCGCGGGTTCACGCTCGTCGAACTCCTCGTCGTGATCGCGATCATCGGCACGCTCGTCGGCCTCCTCCTGCCGGCGGTGCAGGCGGCGCGCGAGGCGGCACGGCGGTCGCAGAGCCTCAACAACCTCAAGCAGATCGGCCTGGCCACCCACAACGCCCACGACGCGATGAAGTGCTTCCCGCCGGCGGTCGCCTTCTGGTGGAGCAGCCCGACGTATACCGGCGGCTACACCAAGAGCGACGGCACGTTCTTCTTCTGCCTGACGCCCTACTTCGAGGAGGGGCAACTCCCCAACGCGATCTCCAACTGGAAGGGGAGCGGCCTCGGGCAGATCGACGCCACCCGCGCCGCGATGAGCGTCGTGATCCCGACGCTCGTCGCACCCAACGACGCCAGCGCCACCTCGTCGATTCACGCGGGCGGCTTCTCGGCCGGATGGATGTGGCGGAATCCGGTCGACGTCGCCCTCTGCAGCTATGGCTGCAACTTCCAGGTGTTCGGCCGGCCGGAGAACGTCCCTGGCGACATCTGGAACTGGCACAACACCCACGGCCAGAAGACGATGGCCTCGGTGATCGACGGCACGAGCAAGACGATCTTCCTGGCGGAGCGGCGGATGGGGTGTGGTCCGGCCCCGCAGCCCAACAACACCGACACCTTCGGCAACGCCTGGGGCCACCCCGCCGACGACCGCTACTGGCCGGTGTTCGCACGGATCAACGTCGGCTACACGAGCAACCAGAACGACCCCAACTACCGGTCGTTCTTCCTCCCCCTGGCGACGCCACAGCGCAGCCAGTGCCTCTGGTCGGAGACCCGGGCGATCGGGCACTCTCCGGGCGTCGTGCTCTGCGGGATGGGGGACGGCAGCACCCGGGCGGTCAACGTCAACGTCGACCAGACGGCCTGGAACGCCGCGATCCTGCCGAAGGATCGGTCCTCCCTGGAGCTGGAATGATGCGCGACCGTCCGACTGGGCTCCCCGTCGTGTGGGGACTCGCCCGTCCCGCCGCCGCCTTCTGGCTGCTCGTCGCGCTCGTCGGGTGTGGGGGTCAGGCCACGGTCGGGATCGACACCACCGGCACCGCGCGGCTCGACGGGACGGCGCTCGAGATGGGGATGGTCGTGCTCACCCCGGCCGGGGGCGGGGAGGCGCATTCGGGGACGATCCAGAAGGACGGGTCGTTCCGGCTGTACGCGATCCCGCCCGGCCGTTACCGCGTCGCCGTGCAGACATCGATGTACGCCGGGATGGCAGCCGCTGCCGAGAAGGCGCGCGGCGGGGGCGGCGGTCAACCGGTGTCGATGCGCGAACTGGAGGGCACGTTCCGCGCGGTGCCGAAGAAGCTCGAGGATCCGGCGACGTCGGGCATCGAGGTCGACGTCCGGCCGGGCGCACCGGTGGCGATCGACGCGAAGAGCACCTGAGCCCACGGGCCCGCTGGGCGCCGTCGGGGAGGGCATGATCGCGCTCCGCCAGCGTCGTCACACGATCGCCAGCGGGTCGCGCCGGGTTTCGAGCGTGCCGGTCGTGACGCCGACGCGGTTCATCGCTCCGAGGCGCGTGCGGACGGTGCGGGCGTCGAGCGTGCCGGCGAGCAACCCGCGATAGGCGGAGACGACGGTCGCGACCTCGGCAGCCGACTCGGCGAGCACCTCGACGCGGAGGTCGCGGACCCCGACCGCGCGCAGCCGCGCGACGACCTCGGCGCCGGTCTGGGGGACGGCATTGTAGAGCGTGTTGCGGCAGCCGACGTCGGCGGTGAGCGGATGCTCGACCCCGATTCGGTCGCGGAGGTGGACGACATGGTCGTCGCACGGCCGGCCGCAGTTGGTCTTGTCGGTCCCCGGCGAGAGCACCGCGCAGAACACGCAGTGCTCCATGTGGAACAGCGGCATCCGCTGGTGGATCACCACCTCGAGCGCCCCGCCGGGCACGGCTTCGGCGAGGGCGAGGAGCTGTTCGCGGTCGCAGTCGTAGGCGGCGGTCACCCGGCGGCAGCCGGCGGCGAGGAACTGCCCGGCGGACAGGGCGTTGGTGACGTTGAGCGAGAAGTCGCCGACCACCGGCACGCCGCGGGCGTGGAAGTGGTCGAGGGCGGCGGCGTTCCGCGCCAGGATGCCGTCGGGACGCTGGCGCTCGAGGAGCGCGAAGATCCCGGTCTCCCCCGGCTTGTGGATCCGCGGCGTGGCGGTGAACAGCCGCGCCCCCGAGGCACGCGCGATCCGGACGGCATCGGCGTAGCGCCGGATGTCGGCGAACTCGGCGTACAGGTCGGCGACCCCGAGGCCGACCGCCGCCTCGACCTGTTCGACGGACCGGCAGAGGATGTGGAGCGTGGTGGGCGCGGCGGCGGACCGGTCGGCCACCGCGGCGACGAGCGTTATTCCCGCATCAATGTCGATCGCCCGCGGTGCCCGGTCGGTGGAGGCAGCGTCGAGCTTGGCGACCAGCGCGTGACGGACTTTCCCCAGCACGCTCAACGGCACCATCGGCGCGCCGACGATCTCGGCCGCGATCGATTCGAGACGGTAAGCCGTTCCGCCGAGACGGCCGAACTGCTCCCCGAGCACGGCGGTGTCGAGCGCGTGGCGCCGCGCTGGCTCGAGGGGATCGTCTGCCGTCACCGTCACAGCCCCAGGGGAGCCCGCCACCCTGGCCGTCACCGCAAGGGGCTCGCCGACCACCGCCCGGACGGTCAGGTCGAGGGCCCGGCGGCGGCGCGGCGTTCGCCCGGCGAAGGTCTCGCGCAGCCGTGCGCTGAGCCGTGGGTCGTCGGTCTTCCAGACCGCCTGTCCGGGTGCCACGGCGTTGACGTCGACGGCGTCGCGGCCGAAGGCCAGCTCCACCCGCCCGGCGGCAACCGCGCCGCCGACCGATTCCCCGGCGGCGAAGACTTCGTAGATCCGGCCCCCTTGCGGCCCACCGGGCCCGCCGGACGGATCGTCGGCGACACCGCCAAACGCGACGCCGTCGCCGCGCTGCAGGCTCCCCGAGAGCTCCACCTCGACGCGTCCGCGCCGCGTCGCGGTCACCGTTCCCACGCGCAGCCCACGCTTGGCGCTACTGGTGGCGGGCACCAGCCGCTTGTGGTCGGTGCCGCCGAGCCATCCCGTGGACAGCCCGCGCGAGAAGACCATCTCCATCTCCTCGCGCGCGGCTGCGTCGAGCGGCGCGGGCCGCTCGGCGACGGCGGCGTCGATCGCTGAACGGTAGTGACGGGTGATCGCGGCCACGTACTCGGGTGACTTCAGCCGCCCCTCGATCTTGAGGCTCGCCACTCCGGCGCGGATCAGATCGGGCACCAGCGCGTGGGCAGCGAGATCCTGCGGCGAGAGCAGATACCGCTGGGCGCCGAGGTCGACCGGACGGCCGTCGCAGACCAGCTCGTAGGGGAGCCGGCAGGCCTGGGCGCACTGGCCACGGTTGGCGCTCCGCCCGCCGAGCGATTCGCTCGTCAGGCACTGCCCCGACCACGCCACGCACAGCGCGCCGTGGACGAAGACCTCGAGCTCGAGATCGGTCGCCGCCGCGATCTGCGCGATTTCCGCCACCGACAATTCACGCGGCACCACCACGCGCTCGATCCCCAACTGCCGGGCGAGGACCATCGTCTCGGCGCTCGAGAGCGTCATCTGGGTCGAAGCGTGGAGGGGCAGCTCGGGGCAGACGACCTTCATCAGCCGCGCGGCGCCGACGTCCTGGACGAGCACCGCGTCGACCTCTGCGGCGGCGACGGCTGCCGCCACCCGCGCCACGTCGGCGAGCTCCGCCTGGAACACCAGGGTGTTGAGCGTGACGTAGCCGCGAACCCCGCGGCGGTGGAGGTCGGAAACGAGCCGGGGCAGCTCCTCGAGCGTGAAATTGGTCGCCCGGGCTCGGGCATTGAACCCGACATCGAGGCCGAAATAGACGGCATCGGCACCATTTTCGACGGCGGCCGCCACGCAGTCGTGGTCCCCGGCCGGGGAGAGCAATTCGGGGCCCGGCGGCGTGCGGCGGTCGGTCATGTCTCGCAGTCTAGCTGTCCGTGGACAAAGCCCTCCCTGGCCTTTGTCCACTCGGGCGACCGCGGGAAACGCCAAGGGTTTCCATGGTCTGCAACGGGTGCCTTCAGCCAGTCGTCCTGCCCGCACAATCGCCCCGTCCGTCAGCTCTTTTCAGCGGCCGAAACGGTTCCGCGGGCTGCTTGTGGCGACCCGAAAAAGGGGGTAAGACAACGGATCCCTGAGAGAGGGATCGGTACACGGTTTTCATGACCGTTCACCGCTTGATCGGCGGGCGGCGTTTTTTCTTCTGCTTCTGGAGCTGCAAATGAATCTGGTTGAGATGATCACGGGCCAACTGTCCAACGACGCCGTCCTCGGCAGCCTCGGCTCGCTGATTGGCGCCGACAGCCGGCAGACCAAGTCGGCAACAGCCGCAGCCGTACCGGCGCTGCTCAGCGGGCTCTCCAAGCTGGCGTCGACGGACAACGGTGCGGGGCAGATCGCCTCGGCGCTCGGCGGCCTCGACATGGGCATGCTCGGCAACCTCGCCGGCCTGTTCGGTGGATCGAATGCCAGCCGCGCCGCCGACATGGGCGGCAGCCTGCTCGGTTCGCTGTTCGGCAATGCCGGCACCTCGATGCTGGTCAACGCCTTGGCCTCGTTCCTCGGCATGAAGCCCGGAATGACCAAGACGCTGCTGACGTATCTGGCCCCGGTCGTCCTCGGGCAGGTGGCCAGCTCGTTCAAGGGTGGAAAGATCGACGCCCGCGGCGTGCAGAGCCTGCTGTCGTCGCAGGCCTCGAACATCACCGGTGCGTTGCCCAAGGGGCTGTCGCTGGGTGACTTCGTCAGTGCCGCGACCGGCGCCGTCGCCGGCGGTGGCCACCACGACGAGCGGCGGGGCGAGGAGCGGCGTTCGACTCACGTCGACCACTCACACTCCCACTCGCAGACCCGTCGTGAGCCGGAGCCGACCGGGTCGGGCTTCCCGGCATGGCTCCCGCTGTTGCTTCTGCCGCTGGTGGGCCTGGGCGCCTGGTGGTACCTGAACAACAGCGCCAACAAGCCAGCCGGGAACCAGATGGCGGCCCCGAACGTGCAGATGCCGCTTTCGGTCGAGCCGGCCCGCGAGATCGAGGTCAAGCCGGCCGACAGCGGCCTGGAACTGCCCGCCAACCTCGGCGACGCGGTCAAGATCGGCGAGGACCTCACCGGCCTGTTCGGCAGCCTCACCACGACCCTCGGCGGCGTGACCGACGCGGCGTCGGCCGAGTCGATCGTCCCGACCCTCAAGGATCTCCTCCCCACGCTGACGTCGATCAAGGATCGGACGGCGGCCCTGCCCGACGCCGGTCGGGCGGCGGTCAAGGAGACGGTCGGCAAGGGGATGGGCAGCCTGACTGGGCTGATCGAGAAGGTGATGGCGATCCCGGGCGTGGGCGAGATCCTCGGCCCGGTCGTCAATCCGATGGTCGAGGTCCTCAAGGCGCTGGGCGTCTGAATACCGTCGACCAGATGCGGCGGCGACGAACGCTGACGCGATGAATCGAAGGGGTCGGGCCGGCGCGAGCCGGCCCGACCTTTTTTCGTTTGCGTACCGACCGCGAGGCAGAGCGCGAGGGAAGCCCGGCGCTCCTCCGGCCGCATCCAGTGGCCGGCCACCGTGTGTTATTCGTCGTTGCTGCGGAGGTTCGCCAGGACCGTGTAATCCTCGAGCGTCGTCGTGTCTCCGACCGTCTCACGGCCGGCGGCGATATCGCGGAGGAGACGGCGCATGATCTTGCCGCTGCGCGTCTTCGGCAATGAGGAAGTGAAGCGGATGTCGTCGGGCACCGCCAAGGCCCCGATCTGCTGGCGGACGTGCTTGCGGAGCGCGTCTTTGAGGGAATCGTCGGGGTTTCCCGACCGCAGCGTCACGAACACCGCGACCGCCTCCCCCTTGACGTCGTGAGGCCGGCCGACCGCCGCCGCCTCGGCCACGGCAGGGTGGCTGACCAGGGCGCTCTCGATCTCGATCGTCGACAGCCGGTGCCCGGCGACATTGAGGACGTCGTCGATCCGCCCCATGATCCAGTAGTAGCCGTCGGCATCCTGCCGCGCGTTGTCGCCGGCGAGGTATTTTCCGGGCACCTTGGACCAGTAGGTGTCGACGAACCGCGCCTCGTCGCCCCAGATGCCGCGGAGCATGCCGGGCCAGGGCTTGGTGATCACCAACCACCCCCCCTCGCCCTGCTCGATGGCGTCGCCCGCGGCATCGACGATCTGCGGTACGACGCCGGGGAGGGGGAGCGTGCAGCTGCCCGGTTTGGTCGGCGTGCAGCCGGGCAAGGGGCTCATCATGATCCCGCCCGTCTCG
Source organism: Planctomycetota bacterium (assembly GCA_016872555.1). Lineage (NCBI taxonomy): Bacteria > Pseudomonadati > Planctomycetota > Planctomycetota bacterium. The sequence goes on along the minus strand of VGZO01000014.1, from coordinate 32,658 downwards.
GTCTGCCACCAGGTGTCGACGATCGGGCAGCGGCCGCCACCGATCTTCTCGTGGTACCACATCCAGGCCTCGGGATTGATCCCTTCGCCGACGCTGCCGAGCAGGCGGAGGCTGGAGAGATCGCGCCCCTCGACGTGCTGGAGCCCCCATTTCATGAACGAGCGGATCGCCGTCGGCGCGGTGTAGAAGATCGTCGGCCGCTCCTGTTCGACGATCTCCCAGAAGCGTCCTTCGTGGGGTGCGTTGGGCGCCCCCTCGTAGATCAGGATGCTCGCCCCAGCCGCCAGCGGGCCGTAGGTCACGTAGCTGTGGCCGGTGATCCAGCCGCAGTCGGCGGTGCACCAGAACAGATCGTCATCACGGAGGTCGAAGACCCACTCGGCGGTCGTCTTCGCCCACAGCACGTAGCCGGCGGTCGTGTGCTTGATTCCCTTCGGCTTCCCGGTCGAGCCGCTGGTGTAGAGGATGAACAGTGGATCCTCGGAATCCATCGCGGCCGGCGGCAGGTCGGTCGGCTGGCTGGAGACGAGATCGTGCCACCAGACGTCGCGGCCGGGCACCATCTCCACCGCCTGGCCCGTCCGCTCGAGGACGATGACGTGCTTGACCGTCGTCGGCGGGTGGTGAGGGGACGCGAGGGCACGGTCGACGTTGGCCTTGAGGGGGAGCTGCGCCCCGCGCCGCCAGCCACCGTCGGCGGTGATCACCGCCACTGCCGCGGCGTCCTGGTTGCGGTCGGCGATCGCCTCGCTGGAGAACCCTCCGAAGATCACCGAGTGGACCGCGCCGATCCGGGCGCAGGCGAGCATCGCGATCACAAGTTCCGGGGTCATCGGCATGTAGATCGAGACCACCTGCCCAGGTCCCACCCCGAGGCTGCGGAGACCGGCAGCGAGCCGGCAGACCTCGGCGAGCAGGTCGGCGTAGGTCATCACGCAGCGCTCGCCGGTCGGCTCCCCGACCCAGACCAGCGCCGTCTTGCCACCGCGCCCGGCCGCGACATGGCGGTCGAGGCACACCGCGGAGGCGTTGATCCTGCCGTCGACGAACCACCGCGCGTGGGGTGGACGCCAGTCGAGGACCCGGCCGTAGGGAGTGATCCACGGCAGTTCGCGGGCCCGTGCATCCCAAAACGCCCCGGGATCGGCGGCTGCCTCGTCGTACAGCCGCCTGTAGTCCGCGAGGCTGCCGATCCGGGCACGGCGCGAGAACTCCGCCGGCGGCGGGAAAACCCGCTCCTCATGCATCACGCTCGCCACCCGCCCCGCCGCCCGTCGCGACTCCGACATGCTCGCCTCCACTGCCTCGCCTCCGCCGGGGGCTGCCGGCTGAACCGGCGGCCGATTCCACCCCGCGAAGCCGACAGTTGTAGCCTGCCGCAGGCCGGTCAGCCACGCGCGGCGGTGCCGCGAGCAGCCGTCTCCGTCGCCGCGACGCCATCGCCGAAGCTCACCCCCAGCGCGCGGGCGGCGCGCACCGCCGAGCTCGCGGCATCGACGACCGACAATTCGTGGATCGCGGTGGCGATCGGCACCCCCTCGATGTGTGGCGGCCGGTAGCGGACCATCTCTCCGAACCGCCCGTCGTGTACCAAGCCCACCGCATGGGCGCCGAACTGCGTGGCAAGGAGGCGGTCGAACGGCGTCGGCGTGCCGCCGCGCTGAAGGTGGCCGAGGACGACGGCGCGGACCTCGCGGTCGAGCCGAGCGCCGAGTTCCGCGGCCACGCGCTGGCCGATCCCGCCGAGTTTCACCTGGCGCTGGGCGTCGGCAGTCGCCTCGTGGACGAGACCGCCGTCGGGGAGCGCCGCCCCCTCGGCGACGACGATCAGCGTCGACCGCCTTCCCTCCGCCTCGCGCGCCGAAACATGCGCGCAGACCGCCTCGAACGTCCAGGGAATTTCGGGGATCAGAATCACGTCGCCGCCGCCGGCAATGCCGGCGTGGAGGGCGATCCAGCCGGCGTGGCGCCCCATCACCTCGAGGACCATCACCCGTTCGTGGCTGGCGGCGGTGGTGTGGAGCCGGTCGAGGGCGTCGGTCGCCGTGGCCACCGCCGAGTCGAAGCCGAACGTGAACGCGGTCGCGCCGAGGTCGTTGTCGATCGTCTTCGGAACCCCGACGACGGGCAATCCGTGCTCGAAGAGCTGCTGGGCGATCGCCAGCGAGCCGTCGCCGCCGACGCAGATCAGGCCGCTGACGCGGAGCCGGCGGAGCGTGTCGCCGGCCTGGGCGAGAAGGTCAGGGTCGATGCGGACCCGCTCGCCGTGCCCGACCAGCGCCGTGAACCGGCCCTTGTTGGTGGAGCCGAGGATCGTCCCGCCGCGGAGGAGGATCTCCGACGTGTTCTGCCGGTCGAGCGGCATGTAGCTGACCGGATCGACGAGTCCTTCGTAGCCGCGCAGAAAGCCGACGCAGTCATATCCCAGGCGGGTCGCCGATTTGACCACCGCGCGGATCACGGCGTTGAGCCCGGGGCAATCGCCGCCGCCGGTGAGCACGCCGATGCAGGGTTTGCGGTTGGCCATCGCTCGATCCTGGGAGGTGTCGGGGGCGGCGGGACTTCCCACCCCTCGGTCCGCGGCAGGCGGACCGACCGGGCACGGCGCCACGGGTGCCGGCTTGCAATCGGCCTGTGGTGCAATACAAACGAATCGGGTCCGTTCCCTGCAATCCCTGCCTCACTCCGGCCCTGCCGGTGACCACTGCCGGCGACCATAGATGAAGCAGTCGGGCAAACACAAGAGTCTGGACGAACTGGCCCGTGTCCTCGATTCCTGCCGCAAGGCCGGCCAGCGCGTGGTCCACTGCCACGGCGTCTTCGACCTGCTCCACGTCGGCCACCTCCGCTACTTCGAAGAGGCGAAGGCCCTCGGCGACGTGCTCGTGGTGACCCTCACGACGGACCGGTTCGTCAACAAGGGTCCCCACCGTCCGGCCTTCCCCGAGCAGCTCCGCGCCGAGGTCATCGCCGGCCTGGAGTGTGTCGACTTCGTCGCGATCAACCCGCACCCGACGGCCGTCGAGGCGATCGCCCTGATCCGCCCCGATTGCTACGTCAAAGGCCCCGACTACGCCGACATGTCCAAGGACGTGACCGGCAAGATCAACGACGAGGAGCGGGCGGTCGTGGCAGTCGGCGGGCGGATCGTCTTCACCGCCGGCGACGTCTTCAGCTCGACGCGGCTCATCAACCGCCACATGAGCACGCTCGCGCCGGAGGTGCAGTCGTACCTGGCGGGATTCTCGCAGCGCCATCCGGCCGACGAGGTGCTCGGCTACCTCGAGCGCGCCCGCGGCCTCCGCGTGCTGCTCGTCGGCGAGCCGATCATCGACGAGTACGTGTACTGTGAGGCGATCGGGAAGTCGTCGAAGGAGCCGACGATGGTCGTGAGGCGGCAGTCCGCCGAGCGCTTCGCCGGGGGCATCCTCGCCGCCGCCAACCACGTCGCCGGATTTTGCAACGAGGTCGGCGTGATCGCCCAGATCGGCGACAGCCCGTCGCACGCCGCGTTCATCGCCGAGAAGCTCCGGCCCAACGTCCGGCCGACGTTCATCACGCGCCGCGACTCGCCGACGATCCTCAAGCAACGGCTCGTCGAGCACTACTTCTTTCTCAAGCTCCTCGAGATCTACGAGATCAACGACGCGGCACCCTCCGCCGCCGAGGAGGACGAGGTCTGCCGGCTGCTGGAGCGGGAGATTCCCGGCTACGATTTGGTGATCGTCATCGACTTCGGCCACGCCATGCTCGGCGAGCGGACGCGGCGGTTGATCCGGGAGCAGGCCCGCTTCCTGGCGGTCAACGCCCAGTGCAACGCCGGGAATCTCGGCCACCACGCCCTCTCCAAGTATCCGGCCGCGGACTACATGACCGCCACCGAGAACGAGATCCGCATCGAGGCCCGTGACCGGCACGGCGACATCCGGCAGCTCGCCCGGGAAGTCCAGGGAGCGCTCGGCTGCCGCCGGCTGGCCGTGACCCGCGGCCGGCACGGCTGCCTGTGCAGCGAGCGCTTCGGCAGCCCGATCGAGATTCCGGCGGTGGCGGGGAAGGTCGTCGACCGGATCGGAGCCGGCGACGCCTTTCTCTCGGTGTCGGCGCTCGTGGCGGTCCAGAACGCGCCGCTCGAGGTCGTCGGCTTGGCGGGAAACGCCGCCGGCGCGCTGGCGGTGGCGAGCGTGGCCAACCGCGACCCGATCGACCGCGTGGCGCTAACACGGCAGATCGAGTCGTTGCTCAAGAACTGATCCGCGGCGACGGGAGTGCGCGTACGTGGCACGGCGTTTCGACAGCGTGGCGGTGATCGGCGGCGCGGGATACGTGGGGGCGGTGCTCGTGCCGCGGCTCCTCGAGCTCGACTACCGCGTCCGTGTGTTCGATCTGTTCATCTACGGTGCGGAGGCCCTGGCGGCCGTCGCTGGCCATCCGCGGCTCGAGATCATCGCGGGCGACGTCCGCGATGACGAAGCGGTGCAGCGGGCCGTCCGCGGCGTTGATGCGGTCATCCACCTGGCCTGCATCTCCAACGACCCGAGCGTCGAACTCGACCCCGACCTTTCCAAGTCGGTGAATCTCGACTCCTTCGGCCCGACCGTGAAGGCGGCGAAGGCGGCGGGGGTCCGCCGGTTCGTCTTCGCCTCCTCGGGGAGCGTCTACGGCGTCAGCGACTCGCCTCAGGTCACCGAAGAGCACGCGCTGGTACCGGTGTCGCTCTACAACAAGTACAAGGCCGCCTGTGAGCCGCTGCTGCTGGCCGAGCAAGCGCCGTCGTTCACCACGGTCGCCGTGCGACCGGCGACGATCTGCGGCTACTCGCCACGCCAGCGACTCGACCTGACGGTCAACATCCTCACCAATCACGCGGTCAACAACGGCCGGATCACGGTGTTCGGCGGCGTGCAGATGCGGCCCAACCTCCACATGCAGGACATGGTCGACCTGTACTGCCTCCTCCTCGAGGCGCCCGACGACACGATCGCCGGCCAGATTTTCAACGCCGGCTACCAGAATTATTCCGTCGCCGAGACGGCCGAGGTGGTGCGGAACGTGGTCCGCGAGGAGATGCCGGAGAAGGGGGAGATCGAGATCGTCACCACCCCGTCGGACGATATCCGCTCCTACCGGATCAACTCCGACAAGATCCGCCGGGTGCTCGGCTTTACGCCGCGGCACACCGTCGAAGACGGGGCCCGCGACCTGATCCGGGCCTTCAAGGCCGGCAAGCTCCCCGACTCGATGACCGACACCAGGTATTCCAACATCAAGACGATGAAGGCCATCCACCTGAAGTGAGCCCATGGCCCCGCCGTCCGAAACCTTCGTCGTCCTCGGGAGCAACTCGTTCTCCGGCGCCACCTTCGTGGCCGAGGCGCTCGCCGACGGCGCACGGGTGATCGGGATCAGCCGCTCCGCGGAGCCCGACGAAGCGCTCCTCCCCTACCGGTGGGCACCGCACGAGTGGTTCACGTTCCACGCCCTCGATTTCAACCGTGATCTCGAGGGCATCGGCGCCGTGATCGACGCGGCCCGGCCGGACTACGTCATCAACTTCGCCGCACAGAGCATGGTCGCCCAGAGCTGGGACCATCCCGAGCACTGGTACCAGACCAACGTCGTCGCCACGGCCCGGCTGGTCGACCGGCTGAAGAAGGCCGAGTTTCTCAAGAAGTTCGTCCAGATCTCTACCCCCGAGGTCTACGGCAGCACGAGCGGCCTGGTGAAGGAAACGGCGCCGTTCAACCCGAGCACCCCCTACGCCGTGTCGAAGGCGGCCTGCGACATGAACCTCCAGGCCTACCGGAAGGCCTACGGCTTCCCCGTCGCGTTCACGCGGGCGGCCAACGTCTGCGGGCCAGGACAGCCGCTGTACCGGATCATCCCCCGGACGGTGTTCTGCATCCTCACGGGGCGCCGGCTCAAGCTCGAAGGGGGTGGCACGAGCGTCCGCTCCTTCATCCACATGGCCGACGTCGCCCGGGGCACGCTCGCCGTGGCCCGTCGGGGGATCGCCGGCGACGTCTACCACCTCGCCACCGGCACCAACCAGACGATCCGCGAGGTCGTCGAGGAGATCTGCCGGCAGCTCGGGGCACGGTTCGACGACGCCGTCGAGTCCACGCCGCCGCGGCTCGCCCAGGATCCGGCCTATCTGCTCGACTGCACGAAGGCCCGCGGCGAGTTCGGCTGGGAGCCGAAGCTCACGGTGGCCGACGTAATCGGTGAAACGATCGACTGGATGAAGATCAACCTCGACCGGCTGCGGATGATTCCCGCAGACTACGTTCATAAGTTGTAAGGGACACTTCGCGCCGTGTTTTCGCTCCTTGCCCCGATTATCGGCCTGCTGGCGACCGTCGCCATCCATGTGGCCGCTTGGCGCATGCTGCGGCCGCGTAGTCCGGCGCGGCTGGTGCCGCTCGCGGCGCTCCTAGGAGCAGCGGTCGGTGTCTGGGCAGCGCGCGCGCGTTGCCCTGCCCCGGCCGCCGCAGACTTGACCGCGGCTTGGCTCCTTTTTTGCACCATGGTGGCCAGTTATCTGATATCGTTGCCTGCCTTGGAATCCGAGAGCCCCTCCTCACTGATCGTGACGTGCGTTGACGAGCGGGGTGGTGACGGGGCCAGCCGGGACGATCTGGCCGCCATCATCAACGATGATAAGTTCGTGCTTAATCGCGCTCGGGGCCTTGAACTTGATGGCCTGGTGGAACGTGCTGATGGGCGGCTGCGGATTACGGCCAGAGGCCGAAAGTTCCTCCACGGATTCTTGTCGTACCACCGCCTTGTAGGCCGCCGGGGCTTGGCCGGCTGACAGGAGAGAAGTCTCTTCATGCTTTCCTGCGGCTGGTATCTGCCGGCGTTTCCATGGATTGCGTTCGTCGTCAACGTAGCGACCAACGTGATCCTGCTCCGTACCCGCCTTTGCACGAGCATCGTCCGCAGCCTGGCCGGCAGTTTCGTCCTCGGTTGCGTGGCGTTCATCATGGCGTCGGTCGTCTGCGGATCAGCCCTGCCTGCCACCGAAAGGGCTGCGACCGTTGCGGCCGCATTTCTCACCTATGCATCCGCCTCATATGTCTTCTTCCACCTCGTCCACATCCCCGAGGCGTCCGTCCGCATCAGGATCTTGCAGGAGCTCGCCGCCCGCGGACCACTTAGCGAGCCCGAGATCCTACAGTTCTACGACGCCGCCAAGATCCTCGACATCCGACTCGGGCGGCTTACCCGCAGCGGCCAACTGACGTACGAGGATGGCCGCTATTACACCGGGCGCAGGCGGATGCTCTACGTCGCCAAACTGTTCCGCTTGGCCAAGCGGGTCATGCTGGGGGCAGGAGCGTGATTTCTGTGTTCATTCCGGCGTTCAACGAGGCCGCCAATTTGGCGGCGACCGTAGACACCGTCATGGCCGCGGCCGGCAGGGCCGGCTGCACGGACCTGCAGATCATCATCGTGAACGACGGCAGCCGAGATGCAACCGGCGCGATCGCCGCCGATTTTGCCAGCCGCATGGCAAACGTGACGGTGGTCGAGCACGCGACCAACCAGGGGTTGGGCACCGGCTTTCGCGATGCCTTGGCGATCGCCACGTGCGACCGTTTTCTCATCGTTCCAGGTGACAACGACATCTCACTCGACCTGCTCTGCGCCCTGTTCAAGAACGCCTACCGGGCCGATATGGTGTTGAGCTACTTCGTAAACAAGGAGGCGAGGGGAGTCGCGCGGAACGTGATCTCCCTGATCTTCGGGGCGATCTACATGATCACGTTCGGTATCTACGTGCAGTACATTAATGGCCCGTGCGTCTATCCCACGGACAGGCTCCGCCGTATCAATTTGCGAGCGAATCGCTTCAGCATCGTGGTCGAGGCGACGATCAAGTTGCTCTGCTCGGGTGCTAGCTATTACGAGGTGGCAGGGTACATGCAGAAGGGGCTCGCGGGGAGCACGTCACTGTCACTCCGCAACCTCACAGAGGTGGTGCGCTCCTACCTGCGACTCGTCTACGAGATCAAGTTCGCCCGTCGTAGGGAGTTCGCGAAGCGGCCGCATCGCGTTATGTGAACCTTTACTCTAGCTCGGGGGCGACCACCAGAAGCGGCCGCATGGCCCGACGTGTCTCGAGGTCGGCGAGCGCCCGGTTTACCTCGGCAAGCGGGTATCGGTCGCGGACCAGCGAACGGAAGGGCAGCCCGGGGTCGAGGCACAGGCTTGCCAGGAGTGGGATGTCCCGGTCGGGCAAGCACCCCCCGCCCCAACTGCCCTCAATCCGGCGGCCTCGAATCAATGCGTGCGGATCGAGGCAGATTCGCTTCCCTGCGGGCGGATGGGAGGCGAACACGCATCGGCCGCCATCATCACAAACCGATGAGAACGCGCGCTCGATGGTTGCGGTGCCGCCGGCCGCCTCCACAGCGTAGTCCGCGCCCCGCCCGTCAGTGAGCCCGCGAATGACCTCGACCGGCTCCTCGCGGGACGCGTCAATGACGTCGGTCGCTCCGAAATCATGCGCTAATGACAGCTTGCCCGGCTCGACATCGACAGCGATCAGTCGCTTCAGGCCGTAACGACTCGCAGCCGCCAGCGCGCAAATACCCACGCCACCTAGGCCGTAAACGACCAGCGTTCGCCCTGGCTCCGGCTGGAGGGTATTGCAGACGACACCCGCACCCGTCGGCAACGCGCAGCCGAGGAGCACACCAACATCCATGGGAACGCCGGCCGGCAGCCGTACGACCCGATTCTCGGCGACAACGGCCACCTCGTTGAACGTCGTCACCGCGCCGGCATTGACGCGGCGTCCATTCCAGCCGTAACGGCCGCCGCCGACGTCCAATCCTTCGCCTTTGATCCAGGTCAGCACCACCCGGTCGCCGGCCGCTACCTTTGTTACGCCGGAGCCGATCGCTCGGACTACACCAGTGCCCTCGTGTCCGAGCAGGTGGGGCACGTAGCGATCCTCGCCGCGCAGCCCGCGGGCCTCCATGAGCTGGCTGTGGCACACCCCGCTGAACGCCACCTGCACGCTTACCTGGCCATGCATAGGCTCCGGAAATTCGAGATCGGTCGCAATCTCGAGGTCGCCTCCCGGACGTGTAAGAACGACACCACGCATGTCACTCACCCAGCAGAGAGATATCAAGCGGCTTCACAAGCATGTTTCGCAGAAACAGGTCTCGACTCAGCAAGGGCCCCGCATCCTCGATTGGCCGTCCGTACACGACCTGCGGAACCACCCGCTCAGCCGGATCAAGTGTCAGATCACAAAGGAACGGCCCGTCGTGGGCCAGGGCCTGAGCTATTACGTCGGGCATCGTCACACTCCTGTCTATTCTCGCGGCCGGGATACCATGCGCTCTTGCAACCTCGACGAAGTCTGGAAACGACAACCCGCCGTCCTTCGAGGAAGCATGGTAGCGGGATCCAAGCCACTGATCCTGTGTCTGCTGGATCATGCTGTATCCACGGTTGTTGAACACGATGATCTTGATTGGTAGGGCGTGGTGCATGATGGTCGCGAGTTCCTGAATGTTCATCATCAACCCGCCGTCGCCGATCAGGCAGAGTACCGTCGCACGATCGAGCGCGAAGCTAGCGCCGATTGCGCCGGGAAGCGCGTATCCCATGGGTGTGTTGTTGAGGGCGCTGAATATCCGCTGACCAGGCCGTGGCTCCCAGGCCTGCATGAACCATGCGATCACGCAGCCCGTGTCGATCACGACGGTGCCATCGGCGGCCGCGGCCCGTGAAAGGGCCTTGATCGCTGCATAGGGGTTCGGCGTGGGCTCGTTAAAGTTGCTAGCAGGACAGATTTCGAACTCCCTCTGCCATTCGGCGATCTGCAGCCGCCATGGCGTGATGTCGGGCATTTCTGCCTGCGGGAGTTCCAACGACAGGGCGCGGAGGAAATCTCCGGCGTCCGCCTCGATGGGTAGATCGACCGGCATTCCGAATCTCGGGAACTTGGTGAGTTCAGCGCGGTCGATGTCAACGATGATTTTCCGAGCCTCGCGCGCGAAGCTGCTCAAAGGGCTTCCCGTTTCGTGGGTATCGAGCCTGGTACCGATCGCCAGGATGCAGTCGGAGTTTTGCACCGCGAAGTTGCCGTATCGCGTTCCATGTAGCCCAAAGGTGCCGACGAAGTTGTCCGGCGTGTGGGCGACGAGATCGATGGCCCCCCAGGTTGGCACGACGGGCAGCCCGCTAAGGCGCAAGAAGGTCACCGCATCCGCAGCGGCATTCGCGAGATGGATACCCCAGCCGAGGATCACGATCGGCCTGCGGGCACGGCGTAGCAACGCAAGCGCCTCCCGGGCCTGACCGGCATGGTTGGCCGACGAAGAAGCCGGCGGTGGCGGCGAGTAACCTTCCAACGTTCCCGGGTCGATGTCGCGACGCTGCAGGTCGTCCGGGATATCGACCAGTACCGGCCCGGGCCGGCCCGAGGTGGCCAGGGCCACCGCCTTTTCGAGTTCGTAGCGAATCCTCAGCGGATCCTCCACCATCACGGCATACTTGGTCACGGAACGACACATGCCGACGATGTCGGTCTCTTGGAAGCCGAACTGCCGCACGCCCGTGTCCTGCTTGAGGCGAAACGTCGCGACCTGGCCGGTGATGAAGAGTACCGGCACGGAATCGTAGTAGGCACAACAAATGCCCGTGATCAGATTCGTCGCTCCGGGGCCGCTCGTCGTGATAGCCACCCCAGGCCGCTCCGAGACGCGGGAATATGCGTCCGCGGCCATCGCCGCCGCCTGTTCGTGATGCGGACACACGTAGGCGATGTCGGTGCGGGCGGCGATTGAGTCGATCAGATGCAGGCAGGCTCCGCCAGCGATGGCGAAGGCGTGTCGGATGCCCTGTTGGGCGAGGAACGCGGCAACGTAGTCGGAAAGCTTCATGCGATGACTCCCGGACGCCGGCCTCGCTTTCGAACGATCACTGTGGATTACTCCTCCGCAGTTTGCAGAGATTACCATCGGCCTTCAATCGTGCTGAGAATCCGGCCTCTCTCCACGGGTCGTGAACCACCGAAAAGTTGCGGCCTCCGGCGACCTCCCGCCCGGCCTCGATGCCCCACCGGATGCACCGATAGATGACGTCGTGGGCCGTTCCCGAATCGCCCGAGTCGAGGAAGTCGCGCGTCCGCGCCTGATTCTCCCCTGCGCGAGCACCGCTCACGAGCGTCTCGGCGTGAATCTTCGTCCGCACCCAGCCCGGGCCCACAATGAACGCATTCAGGTCAGCGCACTCGTCGTCGAGCAGTTCGCAGGCCTTGATCAGGCCGATCTTCGACAGACAGTAGGCGGAGTAGTTGCGAAACGGGCCGTTTGTGCCGCCACCGGCCAGCAAGACCACATGCGCGACTTTGTCGGGACGGCGGTACGGATAGAGGCTGTGGACCAACTCGAGCTGTGACAACAGATTGACCCGCAGCCCTTGCTCCCAGTCGGCGAACGGTGTCTCCATGAAGGGTCCGACAGGCAGCATCGTGCCGACCGCCGAAATGAAGACGTCCCACTCGCGGCCCGCTGACGTATAACGTTCAGCGACTTCGCCCGCGAATCCGGGCAGCGAAAAATCGCAGGCGATGAAGAAGGGTTCTGCGGAGTCTGGCGCTCCTGTCAGTTCTGGGCTTGTGTTTCGATATGTGCCGCCCACGCGCCATCCGTCGGCTGCGAAGTTCCTTAGCAGTGCATTGCCGATGTCAGCATTGGCACCCGCGATGAACACCTCTGGGATGCAATTTACCATGGCATGACCTTGTTGTTCGAGATGAAGACGGAGCCGTCGTGGTAGGACCGTGGCATGTCCGCGACAGTATCGACGCGATGCCAGCCCCGCTGCTGCGCGAACAGGCTTACACCAAGCCCCGTCATGTGTCGATGGACGGCCACCGCGTTCTCGGGGCTTCCGATCTCCACGATCGCCTCCGTGCCGGCCCAGTGCTGCGCGGTCGTGCAGCAGAGTATGTCGGCCTCGTGACCCTCAGCGTCGAGCTTCATGAAGTCGACATCCGCCAGGAGTTCGCCGATCGCGACGGTCTTGACGACCAGCCGCTCGAGGTCGCCATACGGTTGCTTCTTTGCGCCCGCGACGTGGCTGCCAGTCGTATTGCCCAACACCCGGACGAACTCCGTGGTCCCCGTCTGCGACGAGACTGCCGCCTCATGCACATGCACCGTCCGACAGTCGTTCGCGGACAGGGTGCGCCGCAGCGCAGCGCACGTCAGGGGATCGGGCTCGAAGCAATTCACCTCGAAACCGCAGCGGGACAGTAGCAGCGAATGCAGCCCAACGTTGGCACCGACGTCGAGTACCCTCCGGTATCGGCCACGCTGACGCAGGTAAAACCCGAAAATCACCAGTTCGTCCAGGCCGAACAGGTCAAGCGACGTGATCGCACCCATGCGGCGAAACGGGAACACGATGCGGCCGAACTCGCCAAACTCTACCGCCGGCGGATCGACCGACGAAAATGCCCGGGCAACCGCGTGCCGTGCCACCACATTGAGGAACTGATAGGTCGGCGTTCCGGGCGCGTGCATGGCCATCATGTCCGGCAGCGCCGTGAGCATTGAACCGAGCGTCTCTGAAGCCTCTATAAGTCCTTCAGCGGTCATCGAAAATGCTCCTTAGAACGGCCCCTTGAACCAATCGCCCGGCACGTCGTGCGGCGACGTCCGCGAGGCGACGATCTCCGCGACGTCCACCGTGCGGCCGAGCATCCCGGCCGCGGCCACGGCAATCTGCTCCGCCCGCGGATAGAAGCCGTCGGTCAGGGCCGGGCTCGTCGGCACCGGAAAGTCGGGCAATGCCAGCCGCCGCGGCGGCCCCTCGAGCCGGTCGAAGCATTCGCAGGCCGCCGTGGCCACGATCTCGCTGGCCACCGAGCACACCGGGCTCGCCGTATCCACGGCGAGCAGCCGACCGGTCTTCCGCACCGAGGCCAGCACTGTGTCGAGGTCGAGCGGCCGGATCGACCGCAGATCGATCACCTCGGCCGAGATACCAGCCTCCTGCAGGGCAGGCAACGCGTGCAGCGTTTCGACGGTCATGGAGGACATCGTGACGATCGTCAGGTCGCTGCCTTCCGCCACCACGGCGGCCTTCCCGATCGGCACCCGGTGGTCCCCCTCGGGAAGTTCCCCCTGCATCTGGTGCAACCAGCGATGCTCCAGGAAGAGCACCGGATTGTCGTCGAAGAGCGCCGACAAGAGCAGGCCCTTGGCATCGGCCGGGGAGGCCGGCATGACCACCTTCAGTCCCGGAATGTGGGCGAACCACGCCTGCAGGTTCTGCGAGTGCGTCGGCCCCTGCCCCCATCCCCGGCCCAGGATGAGCCGCACCACGATCCTCACCGGCGCGGCCTGGCCCCCGAACATGTACCGCCATTTCGCCGCGTTATTGACGATCTGGTCGAGCGTGAGCAGGAAGAAATCGAGCCGCTGGTGCGTCATCAGGCAGCGGGCGCCGTCGAGCGACGCGCCGATCGCCACCCCCGTCATGGCCGCTTCCGAGGTCGGCATGTCGAACACGCGGCGGGGCCCGAACCGTTCCACGAGCCCTGCGGTGGTCCCGAAAATCCGCTTGGGATCATCCACGCCGAGACCGAAACAGAGGATCCGCTCGTCGATCTCCATGGCGATGGCGGTGGCCTCGGCGATCGCCGCCGCATAGCTGCGCACCCGCGTCACGCGCCGTCCTCCCCCACGTACAGGTCGCTGAAGGCCTCGGACCGGTCGGGAAACGGCGACGCTTCCGCGAAGGCAAAGGCGTCAGCCACCTCCGCCGCAATGGCCGCGTCCATGGTGGCCAACGACTCCCGCGTCACGACTCCCGACTCGAGCAGTCGCATTTCGTAGGTCTCCACCGGATCGGCCGACCGCCGCTCGAGGAACTCGGCCTCGGTGCGGTAGCCCAGGTCGTTATCGAAATTCGGGCCGCAGTGCTCGCGGTAGCGATAGGTCGTGAACTCGAGGAACACCGGGCCTGCGCCGGACCGGATGGATGCCAGGGCATCTCCCGTCATCTGGTAGACCAGTTCGGGGTCGTTGCCGTCGCCGTACGCGGCCGACAGGCCGAGCCCCGCGACCATCTCGTGGATTCGCCTCCCCTCCGGCTGCCGCACGCGGAGCGGGGAGTAGACCGAGTAGAAGTTATTTTCGCACAGGTAGAGCACGGGAAGGCGCCGGATGGCCGCGAAGTTGACCGACTCAAAGAATACGCCTTCTTCGACGGCCGCGTCGCCGAAGAATACGCAGGCCACCTGTGGCGAGCCGCGCGTCGCCAGCGACAGCCCCAGACCCGTGCCCACGGGGATCGTGCCGCCGACGATCGCTGTGCTTCCCTTGAATCCCGCCGCCTCGTCGACGAGGTGCATGGATCCGCCCTTGCCGCGACTGCACCCGGATTGCTTGCCGTAGATCTCGGCGACCAGGCGGGGCATCGACCCGCCCTTGGCGAGGTAGTGCGTGTGCGCGCGGTGCCCGCTCACGGCCAGATCTTCCGGATGCAACGCCAGGCCGACGGCGGCGCTGACCGCCTCCTGGCCGATGGACAGGTGCACCGGGCACCGCATCCGGCCCTCGGGATACCGTTCGGCGATCGCCTCCTCGAGGCGCCGCAACCGCTTCATTGACCGGAGCAACGCCTCGCGAGGCACGTCCTGGCCGGAGACCGTTGGCGTCATGGGATGAACCAGAAGTAGTCCCCGGTGTAGCCGACCTCCGCGAACAGGGCCTGCCAGCCGGAAACGGAGAGGATGGTCTTCGCGGTCAGGTTCCAGGCGTCCATCCGCTCCTTTTCGGCGGCGTCGCGCCAGGCATCGACCGTGATGAAGGCGCCGCGGCGCTGCACCCGCTGGATCTCCTGGAGCGCCTGCTTCACGCCGTCGATCTCCAGGTTATGGATGGTGTTGATCGAGATCACCACGTCGAAGGACCGGTCGGCGAAGGGGAGCGCCCGCGCGTCGGCCACCTGCACATGGGACCGCATGGACGGGATCGCGTTCTCAACGGCATAGGTCGAGACGTCGATCCCCTTGACGGTGATGCCGGGGATCAACTCCGCAAAATCGTGCATCATGAATCCCTTGGCGCAGCCCACGTCGAGGATCGACGAATCGCCGGTCAGCCCGAAATGCCGCTGGAACACCGGGACCGTCGGCTGCCAGAATCGGGGATTGTAGGAGAATCCGCCGTAGCCCGTCCGCCGGTCGCCGTCGAAGAACTCCCGGTCGAAGCGCCGGGCGATGGCGCGGTCCTCCTCCGTCTTCGCCGCGGCCCGGGCCGCGACGTCTCGGTCGGGCCGGGGATAATTCACAAGCAGGTCGATTTCCACGCCCATCGCGGCCGTTCTCCGGGTTGTGTTAAGTTCCAGTCGTACGAACCGGCAGCACCGTTCATCATGTCGTGGGTGGCAGCATCTTCGGGATTACCGTCGCCAGCGACTTGCGCTACCGTCACCATGACGCATCGGACACGGAGCTGGTGAGCGAGTTGGCCGGCGGCCACCAAGCCAGCGGCCACAACTCTGGCGTCTTTCACTTGGAAATCTACTCCACCGCCGACTCGGTCAAAGCCCGGTTTACCCGAGGCGGAAACGCTGCCCAGCGGGACTCGAGCGGCTGCCGGCTTCGATTTTCGCCGGCTTGCCCGGGAAGATCTCGCAAAGTACGACCGGGTCCACCTCGTGGCGCTCGCCGCCGAATGGCGGAGGGCGTGCGCGTGGAAAACCACCGCCGCTGGGGCCGCTCCGGCATTCGGGCCCGACTATTCGTCACCCGCACCCGCAAGCTTGAAATGGACTTCGTGCTCGAAGGGGATGAGCGATCGATGCACGTGCTCAACGCCGTGTCGCCGAGCTAGACCTGCTCGATTCGGTTTGCGGCACATGTCGCCGACGGGATCGAACGACTGTGGCGCTGACGTGCGTTACGCTCCCGGTCCATCATTTCCTGAATGACGTATGGGCAGACCTGCAGCCATGGCGAACAATCGAGCCGAGAACTCGCTGCTGACGTGGGGGCCGTTCGCCCTCCTGATCTTCATCGTCGGCATCGCATGGTGTTCGGCAAACGGCGTCTGGTCGGCGGGGGCACTGTCGCGAC
Source organism: Planctomycetota bacterium (assembly GCA_016872555.1). Taxonomy (NCBI): domain Bacteria; kingdom Pseudomonadati; phylum Planctomycetota; species Planctomycetota bacterium. The sequence continues at coordinate 16,544 of VGZO01000014.1, read as the reverse complement.
CGACCGCGTATCTCGAACCGGAGAAATCGGACGTCATCCATGCCCTGGCCATGATGAAGATGGCGGCCAACGGGGAGTGGTGGCCGCTGGCCTGGAAGCAGGCGGCAGATCTCGGTGCTCCTCACGCGGCCAACTGGAACGACTGGCCGCTGGTCGAGGAATTGCAGGTCGCCGTGTTCGGCCTGCTCGCCCGGCTGTTCGGACTGTTCGCCGGACTCAACCTGGCGATGGTCGCGGGCCATGTCCTCGCGGCGCTGGTGTTCTACGCCGTCGCCCGGGTCTCGGACTGCACCCTGCCATGGGCGTTCACGGCAGCCCTCGCCTTCGGCGTCTGCCCGTTCATCTTCGCCCAGTCGCCGTACCACATCACCTGCGCCTGGGTCTGGCAGGTGCCGCTGTTCCTCCCCGTGTGGCGCTGGGTGTCGACGGAGCCGGGTATCGCCCCCGGGTCGCGGCGGTTCTGGGTCGCCTGTGGGATCGGATTCCTGACCGGCCTCCACAACCCCTACTTCACCAATGCCTTGTGCCAACTCACCCTCCTCGGCGCCGGCTTGCAGTTTCTCCGCACCCGGCGGTGGCCACCGCTGCTGGCCGCCCTGGCGGTGATCGGGGCGGCGGCGCTCGCTTTCGCCCTGATGAACGTCGACACCTGGACCTACAGGCTCGCCAACGGTTCCAACAGCGGGGCGTTGGTCCGTGAATACAAGTGGCTCGAGATCTACGGGCTGAAGGTCAAGGACCTGTTCATCCCGCCGCTGACACACCGCTGGGACGCGCTGGCGAACTTCGCCACGGCCCACCGCCAGGTCGCCCCACTGCTCGACGAGGGGGCGTCATACCAGGGGATCGTCGGCCTGGCCTGCCTGGTCGCGCTGGTCGCCACCGCCGTCCGCGACATGGTCAGCGGCCGCGAGAAGCAGGTGCCGATGGAGGCCTGGCAGGTCCTGTGGTTGGTGCTGATGTTCACCACCGGCGGTCTGAATGCACTGTTCGCAGCCACGACCGGTTTCACGATGTTCCGCGGCGGCTGCCGATACAGCGTCGTGATCCTGGCGATCACGCTGTTGTGGGCGGCGCGAGCTTTGTCAGCACGGCAACGGACTGCGTCCCGAGGGCCATCCGGTGACACGGCAGACTGGCGCGTGCTTGCTGCGGCCGCGGTGACCTGCCTGGTGATCGTCGCGGACCAGATTCCCCGGGCACCGACCGCCGAGGAAGCATCCGTGATCACCCGCGCCGTCGATGGCGACCGTGAGTTTGCCGCCACGATGGAGGCGGCGCTACCTCCCGGGGCGATGGTGTTCCAGCTACCCGTGATGGACTTTCCCGAAGCACCGATCCCCGGCGTGCCGCCGTACGACCACTTCCGCCCCTACCTGTTCACCAAAAACCTCCGCTATTCGTTCGGCTCGATGAAGGGCCGGGAGCGCGAGAAGTGGCAGCCGGCGCTCCAGGCGAAGCTCTTCGAGGGGGCGACGATCGACCAGCAGGCGGGGGTGATCCGCATCAACCGGGGCAACGCCCGGGCGGCCGTCGATGAACTGAGGCGTCTCGGCTTCGCGGCGATCTACGTCAACCGCAACGGTTTCCCCGACCGCGGCCGGGGCCTCGAAGAGGCGCTCGTCGAGCTCGGCTACACCGCCGCGCCGCTCCGCAACTCGACCGGTGATCTGGCCTGCATCGTCCTCCGCGCCGACGGCGACGGACCGGCCCCTGAAACCCCCTGATCGTGCAGCCGCAGACGGCGCGGCCCGCTCAGCGAACGACCGCCTGCAACCAGTCGAGCAGGCCGGGATGGGCGGCGACGCCGAGCTCCTCCCGGCGGGCGCGGTGGCGGTCTGCGGCGGGATCAGCCACGATCGCCGCCGCGCGAATCCCGGCGGCGATCCCCGCCTCCCAGTCGCTCGGTGCATCGCCGATCATCCACGCCGCCGTCGGATCGAGCGCGTGGCGGGCGAGCATCTCGGTGATGAAACGCGGCGAAGGCTTACGGTACACCGACGGCTCGTCGGGTCGCTCCGGTGCGATGCACACCGCGGTGAACGGGTCGGCTCCGAGGCCGAGCAGCTCGACCATCCGGGCGTTCACCGCGGCGACGTCGGCGAGCGTGAAGTAACCCCGCCCCACCCCCGACTGGTTGGTGAACAGGAACAGCCGCGAGCCGCCGGCGCGGAGCCGGCCGAGCGCCTCGGGCACGCCGGGAAGGATCGCCACGCCGGCCGGATCGGCGAGGTAGTGGCGGTCTTCGATGAGCGTGCCGTCGCGGTCGAGGAACACGGCGGCGGGAAACCGGACGCCGGCGGAGGTCGCCATCGTGCTGCCGTCAGTTCCCGGCCGGGGCGGGGGCCCGTGCCGCGAGGATGCCGCGCACCGTGTCGAACACGCGCTCGACGCCGATGCCCTTCATGCAGACGTTCTCCCGACAGTCGATCGAGAGGCGGTTGTTGTAGGCGCTGAGGCAGGGGCTGCAGGGCAGGGCCAGCCAGATGACGTGGCTGCGCGGGCCGAGGGGCGCCCACAGCGTGGGCGTCTCCGGACCGAACAGCGTGACGACGTCGACCCCGGTGACGGCCGCGAAATGGGCGGGGCCGCTGTCGTTGGTGACCATCACCTCGGCCAACGAGTAGAGCACGAGCAACTGCCGCATGGTCGTCTTGCCGGCCATCGAGAAGCAGCGCGGATGCGCCAGCTCGCGCACCAACGGCTCGACCTCAGCCGCCTCCGACGGCGCGCCGGTGAACGCGATGAACACGTCGTCGTGCGTGGCGAGCAGGCGCCGCGCCAGGGCGGCGTAGCGCTCGGGATCCCAGCGCCGCAGCGGGACCAGGTCACGGTCGCTGGTGTTGGCGTTGAGGAGCACCAGCCGCGGGGGCTGGACGCCACCGGTGGCCCGCGCGATCGTCTCACGGACCGCGGCGACGTCGGCAGCCGCCGGCGCCAGCAGCGGCAGCGACTCGTCGAACGCGAACTGGTCGAGGTCGAGCGTCGGCAGCCGGTCGGGATCCATCCACAAGGCCTCGACCATCACCCGCATCGCCCGCAGCGAGTGGACGTGCGGCGAGTAGACGAGCCGGTGCGTCATCAAGTCGCCGCGCCACGGCCCCCCGCCCTGGAAGCGGTGGTAACCCACCCGACGCCGCGCCCCGGCGAGGTAGGCGAACACCGCCGACGATCGGGCGAAGAACTCGAAATCGACGATCGAGTCGATCCGCTCGCCACGGACGCGCCACAGCGCCCGCCACAGGGCGACGAACGTCGCCACCGCACCCCCCTTGGGGATCGTGATCACGTTCTCGGGACGGATGATCCCGAGAAGATCGAGGATCGGCTGGTTCTCGGCGAGGACGATGAAGAACACGTTCTCCGCCCCGACGCGGTCGATCGCGGCGCGGAGCGAGGGGTAGGCGAGGACCGTCGCCCCCTGCTCGAGAAGCTTGAAGAACAGGATTCGCTTCACCGGGCCGGCGGGGCGGCGGCTGCCGAACAACCGGCGCCACGCCGTCAGCACGGCGCAGGCGGGGATCCCCAACCAGGCGTCGACCATCCGGATCGTGGCGGCCTTCATTCCGTGCCTTCGAGTGGCGGTCCGACGGAGCGGAGAATACCGGACCTTCCGAATCGTGCCAGGCCTCGGCCCGGCCGATGTGCGACCGAAGGTAGCTTGCCGAGCCCCTCCCTGGAAGTGTCTTACCGCATGGCGGCAGGATGCTCTGCAGGCACCGCGACAGCGTTGCGGCCCGACGGCTCGTCGGTCCGCCCTGCCTCGGGCCGCCGCTGCCCGCAAGGCGGCCCTCGAGAGGGCGTGGCCGGCCGCCACGGTTCTCCGTCGCAGAGCCCGCCCTCCGGCTGTAGTTTGGGGCTCGGGTGTTCCCGCCGCTTCCGCCAGCTTTCCCGGTGACCTTGTGCCCCGTTCCGTCGCGCTCCCGAACCGAGTCAGGCAGGGCGCGGCACCGCCCTCCGCACCCGCCCGCCGCCCCTGGCTCGAGGCCCTCGGCCTCGCCGTGGTGACCGTGGCGGTGTTCTGGCCGACACTGTCGGCCGAGCTGGTCTACGACTCGCGGATGCAGATCCTGACCGACTCGTTTCTGTTCGATCCGGCCAATTGGGTGCCGGTGCTGTCGTTCCAGACGCTCGCGCTCGACGTCCTCGACTTCAATCGCCCGGTGAACCTCGCGTCGTTGATGCTCGACGCGACACTGTGGGGGCGCGAGCCGTTCGGGTACCACCTCACCAGCGTGCTGCTCCACGCCCTCGACGTGGTCCTCGTCTGGCGGCTCCTGCGGCAACTGGCCCCGGCGCTGCCGCTGGCCGCGGGCGTGGTCGCTCCGCTGCTGTTCGCCGTCCATCCACTGGTCACCGAGGCGGTCTGCGAACCGAGCTACCGCGAGGACATCCTCGTCGCCCTGTTCACGCTGACCGGCCTGTCGCTCGCACTCGGGCACCGGTCAGCCCCGGGCCTCCCCGACGTCTGGCGGGCGCTCGGCTGCATCGGCTGCGCACTGCTGGCGATCGGCAGCAAGGAATCAGGAATCGCCGCACCGGCAGTGATCGCCGTCGCCTGGCTCGCCCTGCGGCGCGACGACCGCGGCGCGTTCTGGAAACTGGCCGGGGGTGGGGCGGCAGCGGTGGTCGTGGCGTTCCTGGCCGCACGATTCGTCCTCGAGCCGAACCCGTCGAAGATCTTCGAGGCACGGCCGAGCTACCCGGGGGGTTCACTGGCGGCGGCGCTGCTGATCGAACCGCGGATCCTCGCCCTCTACGCACAACTCGTCGTCCTTCCGGTGAATCTCTGCGCCGACTACGGCCTCCATTCGCTCGCCCACCTCCCCCTGCCCGTGGCCCTGGTCATCGACGCCGTGGCCGCCATCGCGGGTGTCGTGGCGATCCGCGCCGATCGACGATTCGCGATCGCCGCGACGCTCGTCGTCGTGCCGCTGCTCTCGGTCGCCAACCTCGTCCCCATCTACCGCCCCGCCGCCGACCGCTACCTCTATCTCCCCGTCGCCGGCCTCGCCCTCGCCGTCGGAGTGGCACTCGACGCGCCGTGGCTGGCGCGTCGTCCCCGGTGGCGCGGCCACGCCGCGCGGATCCTCGCGGGGCTGGCAGTCGTCCTCGGCGCGGCCTGCATCTCCCGACAGACGGTCTGGCGTGATTCGCTCGCGCTGTGGACCGACACGGCCCGCAAGAATCCGCTGTCGTTCACCGCGTCGGCCGGGAGCTCAGAAGCGCTCCGCGAGGCCGGCCGGCTTCAGGAGGCCGAAGCGGCGGCGCGGCGGGCGGTCGAATTGACCGGTGGCGGCTTCGGCGATGTGTGGGCGACCTTGGCACTGATCGTCGCCGAACGGGGGCGGACCGACGAGGCGTTCGCCCACCTCGACCGGGCTCTCGAGGTGAATCCCAAACTTACCGACCCCGACGGGCGCGTCGCGGTGAAGGCGATGGAGCGGCCCCACGCCGACGAGCTGAAACGACTTCTCGCCCGCCGCAGGGCGGCACCGTAGCGACCGGCGATCCACGGCTGTCCACGCCAGGATCCCCAAACCGCCGGTGCCGCTTCATTCGCCGTCCCCCCTCCGTTAGGATCCCGGAGCGGTCGGGCGGGTCGTGCCTGCCGTCCCGTCGTCCTCACCGCCCGGCGTCCACCATGAGCTTCCCCAGTCGTCACCGTCCCGGTCCACCCGCTGATGTCCGTCCGGGGACGCCGCGCCCGCTCCGCTCCGCCGCGCCGAGCGGCGATGCGGTGATCGACCGCTGGCTGATGCCGGTGCTCAAGGTGCTCGCCGTCGTCCTGCTGTGCGGCTGGTGCTACTCCCCGGCCACCAAGGGCACGTGGCTGTGGGACGACGACCAGGCGGTGACGCAAAACCCGATCACCCAGGGGCCATTCTCGTTCAGGAAGATCTGGGTCAGCCCTGTCGGCGACGCGTTCGAGGCGATGACGGCCCAGGGGTTGCACTGGCTCGGCTACGGCCCCCCCCCGCCACCGCCGGCGCCGTGCGCCTTCGGCGAAACCGACTACTGGCCGCTGACCCAGACCGGCTTCTGGATGCAGTGGCACCTGTTCGGTCCCGACAGCGCCGGATACCACGTCGTCAACACCGCGCTCCACGCCATCGGGGCGCTGATGCTGTGGCGGTTGATGACGGTGATGCGGCTCCCGGGTGGCTGGTTCGCCGCGCTGCTGTTCGCCGTCCATCCGCTCGCCGTCGAATCGGTCACCTGGGTGTCGGAGCTGAAGAACGTCCTCTCGCTGCCGTTCATGCTCCTGGCGGCAATCCACTTCGTCCGCGCCGACGACCGTGTCACCGGCGCCGACGGCGCCACCGCGCGGCTTGGCTGGTGGGTCGACTACGCGATTTCGCTCGTCTGCTTCCTGATGGCGATGTTCGCCAAGACGTCGGTCGTGATGCTGCCGCCAACGCTGCTCCTCTACGTGTGGTGGAAACGGAACTGGATCGGCCTGGCCGACCTCGTCCGGACAGCTCCCTACTTCCTCATCTCGCTGGTCTACGGGCTGATCACGATCTACTTCCAGCACGGCCGCGCCATCGGCGCCGAGACGATCCTCGTCGGCGGGTTCTGGTCACGGCTGGCGATGGCGTCGCTGGCGGTGCCCTTCTACCTCGGCAAGGTGTTCCTGCCCTACGGCCTGATGCCGATCTACCCGCGTTGGGAGATCGACGTCCCGAAGCTCTGGCACTTCCTCCCCCTGCCGGTGTTCGCCGGCCTGGCGGCGTGGTGCTGGGTGAACCGGCAGACGTGGGGTCGCCACGTGCTTTTCGCCATCGGGTTCTTCGTGCTGATGCTGCTGCCGATCCTCGGCTTCATCACGATCTCCTACATGCGGATCACCTGGGTGGCCGACCACTTCGTCTACGCTCCGATGATCGGCCCGCTGATGCTCGCCGCGGCCGCTGCCACCGCCTGGGCACACCAGCTCGAGCCGCGTGAGCGGCTGGCGGCGGCGGGTGGCGCTGCCGCGCTGGTCGGCATCCTGGCGATCGGGTCGTTCCGCTACTCGTTCGTCTGGTCCGACGAGGAGCCGATGTGGACCTACACGCTGCTCCGCCACGCCGTCCCCTGCCGGCTGACCCACTGCGGCTGCTGGCAGGCCAACAGCCGACTCGGCGCCCGGAAATATTCCCAGGGCAAGCTCGACGAGGCGTTCTTCCACTTTTCCGAGTCGAAGCGGCTCCGCCCCGATCTCGCCGAGACACACAACAACTACGGCAATGCCCTCGCCTCGAAGGGTCGGATCGACGAGGCCCTGGCCGAGTTCCGCAAGGCGGCCGATATCCAGCCGCAAATCATCGTTTTCCAGAACAACCTCGCCATGACCTGCATGCAGTCGGGGCGTGTCGACGAGGCGAAGCAGGTGTTCGCGAAGATGCTCCAGCAGTGGCCCGACGATCCGACGCTCTACAACAACTATGCCTTCGCGCTCCACCGCAGCGGCGACGCCAAGGGCGCGATCGCCAGCCTGCAGCGCGCGCTGTCGATCAAACCCGATTACGAGGAAGCCAAGAAGAACCTGGCGACAATCCGCGAGGAGCTGGCAAAGACGCAGTCGGCGGTCGGCCTGCCCATCCCGGCAGCCAGACCGGAGGCCGGCGCGCCGCCGGCGGAGCGCCCCGCCAAGGGGGGTCCGGTGTCGCCGACGATGGCGCCGCCGTCGCCGACTCTCGGCCCCCCGCCGCTGCCCGGGGCGACGTCGCTGCCGCTGTCGACGCCGCGTTGAGCCGGTGGCGACGCGACCGGGAGCGCTGCCGCCGGGGCCCGCTCGGCTACGACCGCCACCGGGCCCAGGCGATGCGGAGCAGGTCGCGCGCCCCCTCGGCCATCACGCCCGGGCGAACCTTGCTGCTGCCGCGCTGGCGCTCGACGAACGTGATCGGCACCTCGACGATCCGGCCGCCAATGCGGTGGATCTCCCAGAGGAGGTGCTCGAAAAACGCGTACCCGGTGGGCAAGTCGCCGCGGAGGCGCGCGAAGGTGTCGAGCCGCACGGCCCGGAATCCGGTCGAGCCGTCACGCGCCGGGACGCCGATCACCCACCGCGTGAACCAGCAGACGAGCCGATGCGTCAGGTGGCGGCGCCACGGCCAGCCCTCGATCGCGCCCCCCGCCAAGCGGCGCGACCCGAGCGCCACGTCGGCCGGGCGACCGCCAGGTGGCTCGAGAGCAGCCAGCAGCCGGGGAATGTCGTCGGGATCATGGCTGAGATCGGCGTCGAGGTTGACGGCGATCTCGAACCCCTGCCGCCGTGCCTCGCCGAAACCCTCGACGATCGCGCCGCCGAGTCCACGCCGTCCGCGGCGGACGAGAACGTGGAACCGCGGCTCGGTCTCCGCCAGCGACAGGGCACTGCGACCGGTGCCGTCGGGGGAGTCGTCGTCGACGACGAGGAGTTGGATCGCCGGATCGGCCGCGAGGACGCGCCTGACGAGCGTGGCGAGGTTGGCCGATTCGTTGTAGGTGGCGGCGACGGCGAGGACGCGCCCCGGAGGCCAGGCAGGGGTAGACCGGTCGTCGCCGGGGAGCGGGTCGGGCAACGGGGTGGGCTGACTCATCGCCTGCCGATTGTCGCCGGAACGAGCCCGGCCGTCAGCCTCCTCCGCGGCGCAAGCGTGCGAACAGGTCGCGGTAGCGGCCCGCCCGGACCGGACTCGGCTGGGGGACGACATCCTCCTCGATCACCATCAGTCCGTCGTCGCCATCGTCCGCCTCGTCGCCGTCGTCGGCCGTGACCGTCGCCACCGGGGGGGATCCGGCCTCCTGGTGATCGAGCCGGGCGAGGGTGGTCGCCAGACGCCGGCCCTCGTCGCTGGCGACGGAGCCGTGACCGGTGAATCCCTGGGGCCCGTCGCGGACGATCCGCTCCACCTCGGCGTCGTCCCCGGCGAAACAGGAAGCGAACGGATCGGAATGCATTTCGGTGACGAACTCGACGTCGGGCCCCGCCCAGGGATCGGCCCCGGGCAGTGCGGCGACCGGGGGGCCCGGCACCATCACCGGCGGTTCCACCAGCGGCGCGGAGACCGCCCCGTCGAGCACGCCGAACTCGATCTCCCCCTCGTCGTCGGGTCGCTCGACGACCGACGGCGCCGCCAGGCGCCGCCCGTGGGGAACGGGCAGACGCTGGATGTCGGCCCACGCCGATTCGATGTCGGCCGGCAGCACCCGGGCCCGTCCCTCGTCGGCGACCCGGACCAGCGCCAGGTCGCACACCTGATTGATCAGCCGGGGCACACCATCGGTCACCTGAAAGACGACATCGTCGCACCCGGCGGCGAACACCGTCTCCCACTGCCGCGTGGCGGCCTTCATCTGCGTCCGGACGTACGCACACGTCTCGGCATGGTCCAGCGCCTCGAGCGTGAACCGACCGCCGATCCGCTGCGCGAGGCTCTCCAGCCGCGGATTGGCGAGCCGCTCCTCGAGGGCCACGGTTCCGGCGAGCACCAGGTGCACGGCAGGGAGCGGCGTCGGGATCGTCGTCAGCAGGCGGAGCTCTTCGAGCAGCCGGAGCGGCAGCGTGTGGGCCTCGTCGACGAGGATCACGAGCCCCGCGCCGGTCGCTGCCAGGCCGCGCACCCGCTCGACGACGGCCAGACGCAGCTCCCCCTCGTCGATCCCACGAAACGGTTCGCCGATTCCCGACAGGATCGCCTGCCAGAGGGCGCGCCGCGTGCAGATCCGCGCACCGCACGACAATGCGACGGCGAAATCTTCGGCGAGGTTGTCGGCCAGCGCCAGCAGGAGCAACGACTTTCCAGTGCCTGGAGGTCCGACGACGAGGCCGACCCCCTCGGCCCGTCGCACCCCGCGCTCGAGCCCGGTGAGGGCGGCGTCGATCTGCCGCGCCGGGTGGTAAAACGCCGTTCGCGGGGCGGCGAGAAACGGGCGGCTCGAAGGGTGGCGTCGCTGGTGCATCGGCTCGGTTCGTCTCCCGGGGGGACGGCGGCGTACCTCGCCGCCCCACATCCTTTGTCGGCCGCCGGAGCACTCCCGCCGCAGCGGACCTGAACGATCGGCCCGGGGGCCGGGGTAGACTGCCGCTGGTGGCGATGCTGCCGGTTCTGCCGGTCACGCCGCCGGCAGCGACGCTGACCCCCGAGAGCGATGAGCAGCGAGCGATCCGCACCATTCCGAGTGAAGATCTGCGGCATCACCCGCGCCGCCGACGCCAAGGACGCGGCGGCGGCCGGGGCCGACGCGATCGGCCTCAACTTCGTCGTCGGGTCGCCTCGCTGCCTGTCGATCGAGCGCGCCAGCGACATTGCCGCAGCCGTCCCCCCGGACATGCTGCGCGTCGGCGTGTTCGTCGGCGCGACCGCGGCGGAGATCCGTCGATGCGTCGCCGCCGTCGGGCTCGACGCCGTCCAACTCCACGGCCGGTGGCCGGCGGCCGATCCCACGCTCGCCGATCCTCCCGAGACCTGCGCGGCACTGGCCGAGCTGCCGGTGATCCGCGCGGTCCATTTCGCGCCCGGTGCCGGGCCGGATGCCCTCGACCCCGCGCGCGAGTGGCTGGCGCGGGCCGACGCACTGGGCCACGCGCCGGTGCTGATGTTGATCGACGCCGCACCGGCCGGCCCGGCCACCGCCGCGACGCTCGGCGGCACGGGGCGGACTGTCGACTGGCTGGCGCTGCGCGATGCCGGCGGGCTGCCGGTGCCGGTCGGCTTGGCAGGGGGACTACGCCCCGACACCGTGGCGACCGCCATCCGGAATAGCGGCGCGGTCGCCGTGGACGTCGCCAGTGGCGTCGAATCGGCGCCAGGCCGGAAGGACCGCGTGGCGATGGAGCGGTTCGTCGCCGCCGCCCGGACGGCCTTCGCCGGGCGCTGACCCGGTCGGCAGAGGGGATCGCGGTGCCCTTTGCAGGGACTGCCGGACGGCTAAGATCTCTTGTTCGTCCGTGGACAAAGCCCACCGTGGCCTGTGTCCACTCAGGCGACCGTGGGAAACGCCAACGGTTTCCCGGGTCGCCGTCGGCCGCATCCGGCGGCCGGTCACTTGATGCACGGTCTGCTGTCGGTGCCGCCCCTTTTTCTTCTGCCTTTCCTCCCGCCTTTCAGGAGTTTCCCTGTGGCCCACGTCGAAACCCGCCTTCCCTACAAAGTCGCCGACCTCGCTCTCGCGGAGTGGGGCCGCAAGGAAATCATGCTGGCGGAGAACGAGATGCCGGGCCTGATCGCGCTGCGGCAGAAGTACGGCCGCAGCAAGCCGCTGGCGGGAGCACGGATCGCCGGTTGCCTTCACATGACGATCCAGACCGCGGTGCTCATCGAGACCCTCCGCGAGCTGGGAGCCGAGGTGACCTGGAGCAGCTGCAACATCTTTTCCACCCAGGATCACGCCGCCGCCGCGATCGCCAAGGCGGGGTTCCCGGTCTACGCCTGGAAGGGAATGACCAATGAGGAGTTCGACTGGTGCATCGAGCAGACGCTGTTCTTCCCCAACGGCGAGCCGCTCAACATGATCCTCGACGACGGCGGTGACCTGACCGCGATGGTTCACAACAAGTATCCGGAACTGATCGGCGGGATCCGCGGTCTCTCCGAGGAGACGACCACGGGGGTTCACCGCCTCTACCAGATGCACGAGAACGGCGAGCTCAAACTGCCGGCGATCAACATCAACGACTCCTGCACCAAGAGCAAGTTCGACAACCTCTACGGCTGCCGTGAGAGCCTCGCCGACGGCATCAAGCGGGCGACCGACGTGATGGTCGCCGGCAAGGTCGTCGTGGTCTGTGGATATGGCGACGTCGGCAAGGGCAGCGCCCACTCGCTGAAGGCTCTCGGGGCCCGGGTGATCATCACCGAGATCGACCCGATCAACGCCCTGCAGGCGGCGATGGAGGGCTACGAGGTGACGACGATGGACGAGGCCGCCTCCCGCGGCCAGATCTTCGTCACCGCCACCGGCTGCCGCGACGTGATCCGTGGCGATCATCTGGCGAAAATGCCGGACGACGCGATCGTCTGCAACATCGGCCACTTCGACCTCGAGATCGACGTCGCCTGGCTCGAGAACACCAAGGGGGTCAAGAAAATCGAGATCAAGCCCCAGGTCGACCGCTACACGCTCCCCTCGGGCCGGTCGGTGATCGTGCTGGCCGAGGGTCGGCTGGTGAACCTCGGCTGTGCCACCGGGCACCCGTCGTTCGTGATGAGCACCAGTTTCACCAACCAGGTCCTCGCCCAAATCGCTCTCTGGACGGAGACCGACAAGTACGAGATCGGCGTTCACCGTCTCCCCAAGAAGCTCGACGAGGAGGTGGCTCGCCTCCACCTCGACAAACTCGGGGTCAAGCTCACCAAGCTCACTGCAGAGCAGGCCGAGTACCTCCACGTGCCGGTCGAGGGGCCGTTCAAGCCCGAGTATTACCGCTACTGAGCCGGCGGCTTTCGCGGCCCGGATTCCGGGCCGCCCGGCGGACGACTCGACAACCGACGGAGGCGACGAAGGCGTCGCCTCCGTCGTCGTTTTCCCGCCCCCTGTCGGCCACGTTGCAGCGCCCGTTTCCCGTGGAACGGGGCGCCGCCCGCCGCTGCTACACTCACCCGCGCGGCGTCCCGAAACCCGTCACTCCGAGGATCGACCCTCCATGCCCGTCGTCGCCCCGTTCCGCGGCCTCCGCTACGACCCCAAGCACGTCGGCAGTCTGTCGCTGGTGATCGCTCCGCCGTACGACGTCATCGACGGTGCCCTGCAGACGCGGCTCTATGAGCAGCACCCGGCCAACGTCATCCGCCTCGAGCTCAACCGCGAAGAGCCGGGAGACGGCGCCACCACCAACAAATACTCCCGCGCCGCCCGGTTCCTCCGCTCGTGGCGCGAGCAGGGGGTGATCATGGAGGAGCCGGCGGCGGCCCTCTACGTCTACCACCAGCAGTTCACCGTCGAGGGGCAGACGCACGTCCGCCGCGGCGTGATGGCCCGCATCCGGCTCGAGCGCTTCGGCAGCGGGAGCATTCATCCCCATGAGGAGACGATGTCGGGCCCGAAGCAGGACCGCCTCCTCCTCACCCGCGCCTGCCGGACGAACCTGTCGCAGGTCTTCGGCCTCTACCCCGATCCGGGCGGGGAGGTCCAGGCCCTGCTCGACGGTGCCGTCGCCGGCCAGCCGCCCCTCGAGGCGGTCGACCACCTCGGTGTCTCGGGGAGGATGTGGCCACTCACCGACGAGGCGGTCGCGACCCGGGTGGCGGGGCTGATGGCGGGCCGGCCGGTGTTCATCGCCGACGGCCACCACCGCTACGAAACCGCCTGCAACTACCGCGACGAGGTCGCTGCCGCCTGGGCGGCGAGCCACTCCGGGGCGCCGCTCCCCGACCACCATCCGGCCAATTACGTCCTGATGATGCTCGTCGGGATGAGTGATCCGGGGCTCGTGGTCCTCCCCACCCACCGGCTGTTCGTCGAGCCTGCGGTCGCCGACGCGGCCACGCTCCGCTCCCGTCTCGGCGACTGTTTCACCACCGAGCCGGCCGGCCACGGCCCCGCCGCGGCCGATGCCCTCTGGTCGCGGATCGAGGTCGACGGAGACCAGGGCACGCTCGGCCTGTACACGGCCGGCGACCAGGCCTGGACGCTCGCCCGGATCACCCCGGCCGGCCAGCGGCGGATGGATGCCGTCGCCGCCGACCATGGACCGGCGTGGCGCTCCCTGGGGGTCTCGATCCTCCATCGCCTCGTGATCGGCGACCTTCTGGCTGCACCGGCGATCGCTACACCGACCTACGTCCATCTCGTCCGCGAGGTGGTCGAGGGCCTGGGGACCGGCCGCTACCCCCTGGGGGCGTTGGTGATGCCGGCTACCGTCGACGACATCCGGCTGGTCAGCGAGACCGGCGAACGGATGCCGGCCAAGAGCACTTACTTCTATCCCAAGCTCGCCAGCGGGATGGTGTTTCACGCGCTGGAGTGAGCGCGGTCGATCCGGCAAGCCAGGAGTTTCACATGAAACAGGCAGCCTGGAGAAGGCGTGCCGGTTTCACGTGAAACCGGCGCGTGGGATGCGGTGACGCTTTCCTCGCCGGCGGACCTTTCCCACCGCGCCGGTTGGCGCGGTCGTGCGCCCGGTCGTGAGGGTCGTGCGGCAGGAAGCCGATACACCGCTTGCGCCCGTCGTGCGGCGCGGCACCGGGGATCGACGGCGTGGGACGGATTCTCTGCGTGGCTAATCAGAAGGGGGGCGTGGGCAAGACGACCACCGCCTCCAACCTGGCAGTCGCTCTCGCCCGCGGCGGCCTCCGCACGTTGCTGGTCGATCTCGACCCGCAGTGCAACGCCACGACGGGCTTGGGGATCGCACCGGCCGCCGAGCATCCCCTCGTGGCCGAGGCCCCGCTCGCGGAAAGCGTGCTGGCCACCGCCGTGCCAGGACTGGCGATCGTGCCGGGGAGCCGCGCGGTGCGCGATGTCGAGCGGATCGCCGCGCGGGCCCGGGCAGGCGCCGCCGTCCTCGAGCGCCATCTCGCCCACGGACTCAACCACTGGGATTACTGCCTCGTCGACTGCCCGCCGTCGGTCGGCGAACTGACGCGCACCGCGCTCGCCGGGGCCACCGAGGTGTTGATGCCGATCCAGTGCGAGTACTTCGCCCTCGAAGGGCTGACGCAGATGATCGAGGTGATCCGCGACGTGATGGCGGAGCGCCCCGGGCGGCTGCGGTTCAGCGGCATCGTCCTCACCATGCACGACGCCTCCCTCGAGCTCACCGCCGAGGTCGAAGACGACGTGCGCGACTTTTTCGGCGAGATCGTCTTCGAGACGGTGATCCCGCGCGACGTCGCCGTGGCGGAAGCGCCGAGCCACGGCCGTAGCGTCATCGATCACGCCCCGCGGTCGCGTGGTGCCCGGGCCTACACCGAACTGTGCATGGAGGTACGTGACTGTGAATAAGGAACGACGACTCGGCCGCGGGCTCGAAGCGCTCCTCGGGCGCGCCGGCGTGGAACGGCCACCGGTCGCTGTCGGCACCGGTGCCGTCGCTGCCGTCGAGGCCCCCACTCCCGCCCCCGTCCCCGGCCTCGGGGCGACGGCTGCCCGGCTGTTTCTCCATTCCCCTGCGGAGCTCGAAGAGGCGGCGGCCGCCGCACCGCTCGACGAAGTGGCGATCGCGCTGGTCGACCCGAATCCCTGGCAGCCGCGGACGACGATCGACGACGCGGCCCTTGCCGAACTGGCCGACAGCCTCCGTTCCCACGGGCTGGTGCAGCCGATCGTCGTCCGGTCCCGTGGCGAGCGCTACCAACTCATCGCCGGCCAGCGCCGTCTCGCGGCCGCGCGCCGGCTGGGATGGGAGAAGATCCCCGCCCGGCTCCTCGACGTCGACGACCGGCAGATGGCTGAGATCGCGATCGTCGAGAATCTCCAGCGCCGCGACCTCGACGCACTGGAGAAGGCGGCGAGTTTCCGCAGCTACCTGGCCGCCTGGAACTGCACCCAGGAGGAGCTCGCCAAGCGGCTCTCGATCGATCGCTCGACCGTCGCCAATCTGATCCGGCTCCTCGACCTCCCCGCCGGGGTCCAGCAGCGGCTCCGTCGCGGCGAACTGTCGATGGGCCACGCCCGGGCACTGTTGCCGCTCGGCGACGAAGCCGAGCAGGACCGTCTCGCCGCCCGGGTCGCGGCCGAGGGTTTGAGCGTCCGCGTCGTCGAATCCGAGGTCCAGGAGCTCCTCCGTCGCGAGGAACAGGCCGACGACATGACCGAGGTCCTCGACGACGCGCCGCTCTACGAGCCGTCCGACGCCGGCGAGCGCGACGGCTCGCGCGGCATCGCTTCGAGCGCTCCCGCCCCGCGCCGCCCCGGCCGCCCGGCGACGCGTCGCCCCGCGCAGGTCGCGGCGGTCGAGCAACAACTCCGCCGGGCGCTGGGTGTGAAGGTGGTGGTCCACGTCAACGGCAAGGGGGCTGGGCGGATCGTCGTCCCGTTCTCGAGCCACGCCGAGTTCCAGCGCCTCCTCGACCAGCTCGCGCGGTGATCGCGGCGACCAAGGCGGCGGGGCGCCGTCGCGGGCGGCGGGTGTCGAGCGGGCAGCCCGGTCGCGTTGCCGGCCTGAACGGGTAGACTCTTGGCAGTTCGGGGCGTGGCGCAGTCTGGCTAGCGCGCCTGGTTTGGGACCAGGAGGTCGTGGGTTCGAATCCCACCGCCCCGATTCGCGGTTTCACTCGGGAAAACAAGGCGATTCCGCACCGCCGGCGACGGGCGGCGCGGGGAGCGAAAACGGTTCGGCGCTACCTCGGCGCTACCGCAAAACGGATTTCGGCGAGCCGGCGAGCCCGCACGGTGCGCCCCGCAACGGCACCCGCCGCTCGGCTTTGCCCCCACGACGGCGGCTGTAGGGCACCCGCCGCCCCCCCCGGCGGGTCCTCCGCCAGCCATCCTCCGTCCCCCCTCCCAGGCGAGCCGACGCGGTTTCAGACAGACGGGAACCATCACGCCCCCGCCGTCGCCCCGGCAACCGTCAGCGCCGCACCACCTTCTGCTCGACTGCTCGTGCCATGCAACCAGCCTGCCAGCATGGC
>VGZO01000013.1 GCA_016872555.1 Planctomycetota bacterium | reverse complement strand
TGGGTCCCTCAGGTCCTCGAAGTGTGAACGAATTACCGGCGTCGTTGAAACAATCACAAGTCGTCCTCCGTGACACAGGCGAAACGACGTGCGGCCACCGCCGCCCGCTTGCCTTTCGACGACTCACAGCAATACTTGTGCCGCTCTCAGAAGATGCGATTGCCCTGGGGGCGGGCACCGAATCGAAGCAGATCCCGACGGCCGTATTCGTCTGCGATCGATTCCGCCAAGGCACGAACGGTGATGCCTCGTCCGGAGCAGACATTCACGGCACCGGAACGGTCGGAGTTGATGATCGCGGCGATCCGGCACCCCGCCTCTTCAATGTCGAGAAAGTCACGAATCTGGGTGCCACTGGTCAGGTCGACCGCTGCACCGCGGGAGAGTTGACCACGGATGGCCGCCGTCAGCCGTCGGGGGTCCTCGCCCTCGCCATAGAGGTAAAACAGCCGACACCAGCAGAATTCGACTCCGGCAGCGGGTAGCGCCTGTGACAGCGCGAGAAACGTCGCAGCCTTCGCTGCCGCATGGAGTCAACGGCTTGAGTGGTGTCTCGGTGGAAAGATAGCCACCGGTGAGATCGTACTCAAAACAGGTGCCGACACCGAGAAACCGTCGCACGCCGGCCGCGATCGCCCCTTCCGCCAGCGCGATGGTCCCTGAGAGGCATGACAGGTTACGGGGCGAGATCAGGTAGCGACCCGGCTCTGCGTACCATGCCAAGTGGGCCACGGTGTCGATGCCGTCACAGGCATCCCGCCACCACTCGGCACTCTCGCCGAACAGGTCGTCTGTCTCGATGACTTCGACTTCAGAAGACGTTGGCGATAGGCGGGAAACCGTACCCCGTCGGATCACTACCCTCAAGGCGCGTTGAAGGCATCGTAAGACCTGCGTCCCGACGAACCCGGTGCCACCGGTAATGAGGACACGTCCACTCATCGGTCGACTGCCAGCCGTGGGATCGCGGTCACCGTCGCTACCGGGGCAATCCGCGTCACCACGGGCAACGCACGGACTTCAGTGGCGAGATTCCATGGCAGGATGAGAATGGTTTCGGGTCTGAAGGGGACCAGTGCGTCCGGATGGACGACCGGAATGCGACTCCCAGGGAGGAATCGCCCTTGTTTGGCCGGAGCGGCGTCGGCGACCAGCGGGAGCAGGTCGGGCTTCACCCCGGCGAAGTTGAGCAGCGTGTTGCCCTTTGCTGCGGCGCCGTATGCGGCCACCTTACGGCCGGCGCGCTTCTCGCCGATGAGGAAGTCGAGGAGATCGTCCTTCACCCGCTCGGCGCATGCCTGGAAACCGATGTATGGGGCGAGGGTCTCGAGCCCCGCCGCCCGTTCCGCCTCCATGATCCGGGCCACGGCGGGGGTGGCCGGCCGCGGGTCGGCTGCATGGCAGCCGTAGACCCGCAGGCTACCGCCGTGGGTCGGGAGTTGCTCGATGTCCCACACCCGCAATTCGGCCGCCGCGAAGATCCGTGCCACCGCGCCGAGCGAGAGGTAGGAGAAGTGTTCGTGGTAGACGGTATCGAACTGGTTCTCTGCGATCAGACGGAGAAGGTGGGGGAATTCGAGGGTGATCGTGCCGGTTGATGCGAGGGCCGCAGCGAGGCCGCGCGTGAAGTCGTTGATGTCGGGCACGTGGGCATAGACGTTGTTGCCCGCGATGAGGTCGGCGCGCCGGCCTGCTGCCGCGAGTTCCCTGCCGAGGGATTCGCCGAAAAACTCCTGTCGTACCGGAATCCCCAGTGCCTCCGCCGCGGCCGCGGTACCGGCGGTCGGCTCGATGCCGAGGCAGGGGATGCCGGCCGCGACAAAGTTCTTCAGGAGGTATCCGTCGTTGGATGCAACTTCGATCACCAAGCTGTCACGGCCCAGACCGAGGCGATCGATGATCATCTTCGCGTAACGGGCGGCATGCTCGAGCCAAGTGGTGGAGGTACTCGAGAAATATGCGTAGTCGGAGCGAAACAGATCCGACGCCGCCGTGTAGTCCTGCGTCTGGACGAGCCAGCAACGGTCACAGACCATCACCCGGAGCGGAAAAAAAACCTCCGGTCGGTCGAGGTCTTCTTCCGTAAGGTACGCATTCGACGGCGGCGCCACGCCAAGGTCGAGGAAGGTATGCACCAACGGAGTCTTGCAGTGACGGCAGTTCATCGCGGGATAGCGCTTTCCCGATGGTTCACGAGGACGATACCGGGGAATCCGCCCGTCAACGGCGGGTGTGCTTGGTCGCGGGTGGACAGCCCGACGATCGGCAGAGGCCATTCGATCGCGAGTGCGGAATCGTCGGGCCGGATTCCCCCCTCGGCCGCCGGCACGTAGGGGTGGGAGTGGGCGTAGACCAACTCGCAGTCGTCGGTGAGGGTCTGGAAGCCGTGGGCGAATCCCTCCGGTATGAGAAGAGCCCGACGGTTGGTGGCGGAGAGCCGCTCGGCGTGCCAGCGCAGAAACGTGGGCGAATTACGTCGTAGGTCGACCGCTACGTCCCAGACCTCGCCGCGGATGCAGCTGACGAGTTTGCATTCCGCGTGCGGGGGCCACTGGAAATGCATTCCTCGCACCGTGCCACGGGCCGCCGTAAAGGTGTGATTGATCTGCGCGACCGGAACGACAAACCCTGATGCCGCAAGCGCGTCGGAGTCGAACAAGCGAGTAAGAAAGCCGCGGGCATCGCCGTGGAGCCGCCGGGTGACTCCCTTCAGGCCGGGCAGCGGCAGTTCGGTAATATCCAGCCCGCTCACCGCAGCCTCTGGAAAGCGCTGATGTCTTCCTCGCACAGGCTTCTCGCCGACGTGCCGGCATGAAACCGTCGGTACCACTCGATCGTCATTCGCACGGCATCAGCCAGCGCCAGCCGAGGCGTGACCCCGAGTTGCTCGCGGGCCCGCGCCGTCTCAAGGGCCAGCCAGCCGGCCTCGTGCGGTCCCGTCGGAGTCTCGGCATAGTTCACAGCCGCCCCGGGGAAGGCACGGCGCGCCTGCTCGATCACGGTATGGACGGTCGCCGCCTCGTGCGGCGGTGGGCCGAAGTTGTAGGCACTTGCCACTTCGTCGCCGCGCTCCCACAGCGCTTGGGCGAGCGTGAGATAGCCCGACAGGGGCTCGAGCACGTGTTGCCAAGGCCGGGTACTCATTGGCCGACGGACCTCGAGGGGAACCCCCGCGCCCCACGCGCGGATCGCGTCGGGCAGCAGTCGGTCCTCCGACCAGTCTCCTCCGCCGATCACGTTTCCGGCTCTGGCGGTGGAGACTGCGACACCCCGGTCGATGAGGAATGCGCGGCGGTAGCATTCGACGATGACCTCGCTGGCGGCTTTGCTGGCGCTGTAGGGATCATGTCCGCCGAGCGCATCGTCCTCGCGGTAGGGCCACGGCCACTCGTTGTTGCGGTAGACCTTGTCTGTCGTCACGACGACGACCGCTCGAATTCCGTCGGTCTGGCGCACGGCCTCGAGCACGTGGGCGGTGCCTTGTGCATTGGTCGAGAACGTGCCGAGTGGATCTCGATAACTGGCACGTACGAGGGCTTGGGCAGCGAGATGGAAGACGATCTCGGGGCGGGTAAGCGCGACGATCCGACGGACCGCCTCGGCATCACGGATGTCGGTGACGTGCGAATCGCAACAGCCGTCGAGTCCAGCGGAGGTCCAGAGGTCGGGGCTCGTCTGCGGCGCCAGGGCGATCCCGGTGACGGCAGCACCCTGGCGTGCAAGCCACAATGCGAGCCACGATCCCTTGAAACCGGTGTGACCCGTGAGGAGCACCCGCTTGCCCGCCCAAAACGCCGGCCGGAAAGAGTCGTGCGGGGCCGCCACCGACACAGTCATCCCCATGACTTCCACGGAGCCCGACCCGACGCCCACAGGTGCTCGAGATGAATGCGGTCGCGGATCGTGTCCATCGCCTGCCAGAAGCCGGTGTGGACGAATGCGGAAAGTTGGCCGTCAGCAGCAAGCCTCGTCATCGGTGTGCCTTCGAAGCTCGTTTGATCGCCGGCGACGTACTCGAGGACCCGGGGCGAGAGGACGAAGAACCCGCCGTTGATCAACCCACCGTCTCCCTGCGGCTTCTCCGTAAACCCGGTGACGGTCTCTCCGTCGAGCGACAGTGCGCCGTAACGGCCCGGGGGGGCCACGGCGGTGACGGTGGCGATCTTGCCATGGGATCGGTGGAAGGCGACCACCCTGCCGATGTCGATGTCGCTCAGGCCATCGCCATACGTGAAGCAGAAGCAATCCTCATCGCGAATGTGATCGGCCACGCGCTTCAATCGCCCTCCGGTGAGCGTCTCTTCGCCGGTATCGACGAGCGTCACACGCCACGGCTCGGCTTTGCGCTCGTGGACCGTCATCGAGTTGTAGGCGATGTCAAACGTCACGTCGGACATGTGGAGGAAGTAGTTGGCGAAGTACTCCTTGATCACGTAGCCCTTGTAGCCGCAGCAGATCACGAAGTCGTTCACGCCATGAGCGGAGTAAAGCTTCATGATGTGCCAGAGAATCGGCCGGCCGCCGATCTCGACCATCGGTTTGGGTTTGACCGAGGTCTCCTCGGAGAGCCTCGTGCCGAGCCCGCCGGCGAGGATCACGGCCTTCATGAAACTTCGACCGCCGTGCCGAGCTGCTCGACTGTCCACTCGAGTCGCGGGCGGATCGTTCCCGGCATCGGCCCGGCATAGCCGACGCGTGTCGTGTCGAGGGTGACGGACATGTCTTCGGTCACCTGGAACATCAGCGCCCCGCGCTCGAAAAACGCCACATCGAGTCCGGGGTTCATCGACGTCACCGCGACGCCGATCGTGAACGTGCCCGTATTGAGCAGCCGGGGAGGGATCGTGCAGTGACAGGTCCAGCGACCGGGGCGATTGAGGCGCTCCACATTGCCCGGCGTGATACCGGCCGAGACGAAGAGATAGTTTCCGAGCTCATCGAAGAAGTGGAAGTTCGGGTAGGTCTGCCGAACGCCGGCTTTCAGGACCGTGTATTCCATCCAGACCTTGACCGGTTCGTCGAGGTCGAAGGCGCTGGCCGGGGTGCCGTCGGCGCGGGTCAGCCAGGCTTTATGAAGGCGGGCGTATGAATTGCCGATCACGCGGCCTTCCTCATCGGCGTCGAGCATCGCGCTGCCGCCGACCCCGCCGTGCGAGAGGTAATGCATGACGGCGTCGGGTGTCGAGCCGTCGAACGCGATCTCGCCGCGCTTGAGCACGATCCCACGATCGCACAGCGCGTTGATCATGCTCATCTGGTGGCTGACAACGAGCACCGTCCGGCCTTCGGTGTGCATCGATCGCATCTTGCCGAGACACTTCTTCTGGAAGTCGGCGTCACCGACGGCGAGGACCTCGTCGATGACGAGGATCTCCGGCTCGAGATGGGCGGCCACCGCGAAGGCGAGCCGGACGTACATCCCGGAGCTGTATCGCTTGACCGGGGTGTCGAGGAACTTCTCGACTTCGGAGAAGGCGGCGATCTCGTCGAACTTCGACCGGATCTCGGCCTTCGTCATGCCGAGGATCGCCCCATTCAGGAAGATGTTTTCACGGCCTGTCAGCTCCGGGTGGAACCCGGTTCCCACCTCGAGTAGACTGGCGATCCGTCCGCGAAGCCGGATCCGCCCAGTGGTCGGCTCGGTGATCCTGGAAAGCACCTTGAGGAGGGTCGATTTTCCCGCGCCGTTGCGGCCGATGATCCCGACGACCTCGCCCGGCCGAACATCGAAGGTGACGTCGCGCAGGGCCCAGAAGTCTTCCTGGTCCGGCTCGGAAGAGCCGGCGACCGGTCGGCTGCCAAACAGTCGCCGCGCCTTGTCGGCGAGCGCTTCGCGAAGCGACCCGCGCGGTTGGACTGCATGGCGGAGGCTGTAACGCTTGCCAATCTGCTCGACTTCGATGATCGGAGATGCCATCGGTCCCGGGTCAGATGATGTCGGCGAAGCTGCGTTCCGTCCGGCGGAAAAACGTGATCCCCGCCCACAAGAGGACAAAGGCAGTGACCAGCGAGACCGCCAGCGAGGCGGCGTGGAAGCTTTTCTCGACCCCGATGCACCAGCGGAACCCTTCGATCACGCCGACCATCGGATTGAGCGAGTAGATGAGCCGCGGCAGCAGGCCGAGCTTGGCCTCTATGAGGTCGGAACTGAAACCGACCGGCGAGACGTACAGCCCGAACTGCACGAGGAACGGGATCACGAACCGGAAGTCACGGTATTTGACGTTGAGGGCGGTCGCGATGAGGCCCGGCCCGAGCGCCGCGACGAGCGCCAGGAGGATGAACACAGGCAGGAAGACGATCCGGACCGGCGGAACATAGGCATACCAGACCATCACCGCGGCCATCATCAGCAGCGTGATCGCGAAATCGATCATCGCCACGATCACGGCACTGGCGGGGAGGATGATCCGTGGAAAATAAATCTTCGTGATCAGGTTGGCATTGGCGACGAGGCTGTTGCTTGATTCTGAAAGTGCGGCCGCGAAAAACTGCCAGGGGAGCATGCCGCCAAGGACGAGGATCGGATAGGGCACGCCGCCGGAAGGGAGCCCCGCGACCCGGCTGAAGATGACGACGAAGATCACCATCGTTAGAAACGGCCGCAGTACAGCCCACAGGACGCCGAACACGGTCTGCTTGTAGCGGACGAGGATGTCACGCCAGGCGAGGAACGCGAACAGATCGCGGTAACGCCACAGGTCGCGCCAGTAATTCGCCTCGGTGCGCCCCGCCTCGATCACCAACTCGGCTGGTGGGGGCACCGCGGCCGTGTCGCGACGGTTTTCGACGATGGTCGCCATCAGATCGCGTCGGCCAAGCGGGGGGCGGGTAGGAGCCTACCCGACTCGACTCGGTACACCACGTCGCACTCGGCCACGGTCGACAGGCGATGGGCGACGATCACGAGCGTCTTCACGCCGTGGAGGGCGTTGACGGCTGCCATCACCTCGGCTTCGGTGGCGGTGTCGAGCGAGCTGGTGGCCTCGTCGAGCACGAGCACCTCGGGGTCGCGATACAGCGCCCGGGCGATCCCGATCCGCTGTCGCTGGCCGCCGGAGAGGCGCACGCCGCGCTCGCCGACGGTCGTGCACAGCCCCTGCGGCAGCCCGGCGACGAAGTCTTCGAGCCGCGCGGCGCGGAGCGCGCGGGCCACGGCGGCATCGTCGATCAGGCGGTCGGGCACGCCGAAGGCGACGTTGCGGCGGATCGTGTCGTCGAAGAGGTGGATGGCCTGCGGCACGTAGCCCACCAGCGATTGCCAGCCGGCCAGGTCGGAGGCGATGTCGATGCCGTCCACCGTGATCCGGCCGGTCGACGGGGCGAGAAGACCGAGGATCAGGTCGACCAGCGTGCTCTTTCCCGCGCCGCTGCCGCCAGCGAGGCCGATCGCGCTGCCGTGCGGGATCGACAGGTCGATGCGGTCGAGGGCGCTAACGGCCGAATCGGGATAGCGAAAAGACACCGACTCCAGGCGAATCGCATCGCGAAACGCCATCCGCCGCGACGGCTGCGGTGCCGGGGTGGCGGGTTCGTCGGCCAGCTCGCGGCGCAGGCTGTCGATCGCCGGGGTCAAAAAGGCCACCGTCTGCAGCCCGATCGCGATCCGATTGATGCTCGGCAGCGTGCGGAATGCCGCCGCGGCGAACAGCCCCAGGGCCGGCAGCAGCGCCTCGGTCGGTTTGCCCTGGGCGACAAGCACGGCACAGAGCGTGGCCAGCGCCACCACCGCAGCCAGCTCGTACCACAGCCGCGGGATCTGCACGAGAAATGCCTGGTCGCGCCGCGCGTTGGCAAGACCGGCGGCGGCCGCGGCATATTCCGCCTCGAGAGCCGGCGCACAGCGAAGGAGGAGGATCTCTTTCATGCCGGCGCTGGCCTGCTGGAGCTTCCGCACCCCGGCCGACGTGAACGCTTGCACGCGATCCCCGGCATCGAACAGGTGCGGGCGCGACAGCACCACGAGGAGCCATGTGCAGGCCGCCGTGAGCAGGCCGACCGCGACCGCGCCGACCGGCTCGAACCACACGAGCAACCCCACGACGCCGACGAGCACGAGCACCTCGGCCACCGCCGACAACAGCGCCGTGCAGGCGGTGGCGAGCTTGTCGATCTCGCCGATGCTCCGCACCAGATCGGCGGAATTGGCAGAGAGATGACTGGCCCAGGGACGCGCCAGGGAGGCCGCGAACAGCCGCCGAGACAAGGTTTGCTGCACATCGGCGACGAACGCCGTCTGCACCCGTGCCACCCAGACGAGATAGCCGGTGCGCAGCAGCCAGAAGCCGATGACGGCGCCGATTCCCCAGCAGACGAGCGCCGCCGGCGCGGGTGTGCCCGCGAGCCTCGCAAACGGTTCGACCCATCGGGCAAGCGCCGGCGGAGCGTCGGCCCCGAGCCCGGTCGCGACGACGGCGAGGATGGGAACGACGATCCCCACGCCGATCATTTCCAGGACCATTGCCAGCACGAGACACATTCCCAGCCACGTGGCGCGCCGCCGCTGGCGAGGCGAGAGCAACCACCACAGTCCGCCGATCCCGGTCACGGGGAGGCGTCTCCCGGGGCCATGCCGATGTCGATCAGCGGAGTGGGACGCCCGGGGACGCCGACCACGAGCCGGTCGGCTGCAACGTCGGAAAGCGTTGCGGAATTGGCCGCCACCTTGCTGCGGTCACCGACGCGCCGGCCCGGTCCGACCGATGCCGACAGGCCGAGGAACACGTCGTCGCCGAGGATCGCATGGCCGCCGAGCGCGGCGTTTGGCGACAGCACGCAATAGTCGCCGGTCGCCGAATCGTGGCCAAGCGAAGCGTGGTAATTGACCAGCGTGCAGCGGCCGGTGACGACGCGGTCGCTGACCACGGCGAGCGGGCAGACGATCGTGCCGGCGCCGAGGCGGGCCGACCTGGCCAGCAGTGCCGTGGGGTGGACGAACGTCACGAACCGCCCCCCACGCGATTCGAGGTCGGCAGCGACGCGCCGGCGGACAGCGGGGATCCCGATCGCCAAGAGGAGGCCGTCGCCAGGTTGCGGCAGGTATCTCGCCGGGTCGGCGAGCAGGGGTGGGGAGTCAGGATCGAGGGAGCAACGCGGGTCGGCATCGAGGAAACCGGCGATCGGCGGCGATCGTCCGCCGCCCGAACGGATCCACTGCCAGACCTCACGCCCGAAACCACCCGCACCGACGATGACGACTCGGTCGCAATCCAACGCAACGGGCACGACTGCAGAGTGGAAACGACGGCAAAACACACACGGCGGATCCTGCCCGGATCGCGCCCGCGGCCGACAGGCTCGGCGCGCACTCCGTTCCCGTGGGTGGCATCGGAGTCGATCGCCAGCCCGGGAACAAAGGCGTTGCATTCCGCTCAGGAATCAGCTGCGAGCAACGAGTATAGCGATGCAAAACCCGCTTTCATCGGGCTTCCGACAAACGGGGGGGCACGAGCGAAACCGTGCTCTTGGAGCCGTCCTGGTGCCGGCTCTTGCGGCAGGTTCTCGGGAGAGAAAGATCAAAATCCCCCACCGCCGTCGACCGTGATCGTCTGCCCGGTGATGAACGCACTGCGCGAGTCGGTGAGAAAGTCGATCGCCCCGACGACGTCCTCGGGCATCCCGAGCCGGCCCAGGGGCGTGCGGCGCACGAGGCGCGCGCGGTCGCCGACCGACAGGCTCGCCGACAGGTCGGTCTCGAGGAATCCCGGCGCGACAGAGTTGACTCGGATCCCGCGGCTGCCGACCTCGCGGGCGAGGCTCCGCGCGAAGGCCTCGAGGGCGCCTTTGGTGGCCGCGTAGACCGCCAGCCCGGGGCTCCCGCGCGCCGCCACGCTGCTCGACACCAGGACCGCCGAGCCCGCCCCGTCGGTAGTGCCCGAGCGCGGTTGTACGAGCCACTGGCGCACACACTCGCGCACCAGCACGATCGAGCCCTGGACATTGACTGCCAACAGTTCGGCGATCGTGGTGTCAGGCATCGTCGCCAGCACCCCTTCGGCTGCGATCGCGGCGTTGGCGACGCAGGAGTCGATTCTCCCGAAGCGCGCGATCGTCGCGCCGACGAACGACGCGACCGCGATCGGATCGCCCGCGTCGAGAGTCGCGGTGAACAAGCGCTCGGGGTGCCGTGACGCGAGGTCGTCGAGACGCCCGGACCGCCCGCGCGAGAACGTGGCAACGCGGTCGCCGCGCTCGAGAAGGCGCTCGACGACCGCGTGGCCGAGGCCGCGCGATCCCCCCGACACGATCGCCACCGGCGCGGCACCGTCGACCGGGCTCGTGGGGGAGGGGGCCGTCGCCACGCGCAGGCCTCAGATCCGTCCGACCGGGCGCCTGGGCACCTTGCCGGCCGCGGTGGTCGCGATCCGTTTGACGATGTCGAGCACGCGTGGCACCGCCGCCGGCTCGCAGGCCGACCGGCAGGCGGCCAGCGCCGCGGCCCGGACCTGTTCCGGCGTGACACCGGCGGGGAGCGGATCGGCGAGCACGATCTCGGCGGCCACCAGCTCGCCGGTGATGGCGCTCGGCATCCCCCACACGCGGGCGTCGGCGATACCGCTCACCGCCCGGAGCACCTCCTCGACCCGCCGCGGCAGCACCTTCGCACCGCCGACGACGATCACGTCGCTGCGCCGGCCGGTGAATTCGTAGCGCTCCCCGCGCCGTTCGACGAGATCGCCGGTCGCGACCTGCGCCGTGTCGCGCGACAGTTGCACGAGCAGCTCGCCGTCGCGCCGAACGGCAAGGCGGACGCCGCCGGGCAGTGTCTTGCCGATCCAATCCGCCGGGAAGCCGGCATGACCGTCGGCGACGCGAAACACCTCGCCGAGCTCGGTCGTGGCGTAGACCTGCGAGATCCGCGCTGCCGGGAACGATGCCCGGATCTGCTCGAGGAGGGCGCCGTCGGCCGCCTCGCCGCCGAGCGTGATCCGCTCGGGGTGGGCCCCACGCAACAGCGCGCGGTCGGCAGCGGTGACGAGCCGACGCAGCAGCGTGGGCGTGCCCGGCAGGACAGCCACCCGTTCGTCGCCGAGCGCCCGGGCGACCTGGTCGGGGTCGCGCGAGGCAGGGGTCACGACCGTTCCCCCGGTGAGCAACGCCTGCAGCCAGACCTGGATGCCCGCCCACCGCGTCGCGTCGTAGACCAGCAGCCAGGCCAGCGCGTGCCATTGCCCGGCCAGGCGGGCCGCCGAGAGGAGCGAATCCCAGGAGTGCTCGACGAGCTTGGGCGGCCCGCTCGTGCCGCTGGTGGCGACGACGACCGGCGCCGGCAGCGAGCGGTATTCACCATGCCGCCCGTCCGACGCGGTGACCGCGAGCGAGTCGTCGACAACCACCCAATCCGACAGCGTCCCCGTCAGGTCACGCGAATCGTCACCGAGCAGCGCCAGCGGCACGTGGAGGCGGCCGCAGGCGGCGGCGATCACCGCCAGCGTGTCGATCCTGCGCGAGCGGGCGATGACGCCGATCGGGCGCGCGGTCTCGAGCCGTTTCGAGAAGGCCACCAGGCGGGCGGCGAGCTGCCGGTAGTCTTCCGTCGCTCGCTTGTCGGTCCCGGCGGCGGAAACGACCGCGACCCGGTCAGGATGCTCCGCGCCGATCACGGTGATCGCAGTCGCCAACCGGTCGGCCGGAGGTGTGTCGGCGATGGCAGCGAGAGCCGGGGAATCGTTGGTCGTGGTGTGCATGGGCTGTCACGGATCCTGACGGACGGAAGGCTCGAGGGCGGCGGTGTAAATGGTGATCAGGTCGCCAACGGCCCGCAGCGGACCTCCGGACGCCCCGCTCCTGAACGGGTCGACTCCCAGCGCACGTTCCAGCAGCACCACCGCCTGGGCGACATCGAGGGAATCGAGCCCCAGGTCGGCCCCGAGGAGCATCGGCGGGGCGATCTCCCGGTCGGCTCGCCCCGTGTCGATCAACACGGTGCGCAGGGCCGAGACGACCGCAGCGGCGGGATCGGCGCTCACGGGAAAAACTCCGGCATCGACGCGTGTCCTTCGGCCGCGGCACCCTTTCCGGTCAGCGCCTGGCGGATCACCTGGAACCCCGTCAGCAGGACGATCCAGCCATCGATCAGCGGAGCGTACCAGCGCGACGACATTTCGACGTACCGCGCGTCGAGTTCGAGGCGTCCGGGCCAATCGACCTGGTTGCGACCGTGAACCTGGGCCCAGCCGGTGAGCCCGGGCCGAACGAGGAGGCGCGTGGCCTGACGCGGGCTGTAGCGCGGAAGATACCTCATCGGGAGGGGTCGGGGGCCGACCAGGCTGAGGTCGCCGGTGATCACCGCGGCAAGTTGTGGCAGTTCGTCGAGGCTCGTGCGGCGGAGGAGTTTTCCGAACCAGCCGAGTCGGGCCTCGTCGGCAAGCAAGGCGCCGTCGGTGTCGCGGTCGAGTGTCATCGAGCGGAACTTGACGATCGTGATCGGCCGGCCGCCGCGGCCGGCGCGCTGCTCGCGGTGGAACACCGGGAAGCCGAGGACCATCACGACCGCGGTGGCGACTGCCGCAGCCAGCGGAGCGCACAGAACCAGCAACACGACCGCACCGACGATGTCGAGCCCACGCTTCAGGACGCTGGAGTACACGCTTCGTCGCGGGCTGCCCGCGCCAGGGGGCCGGTGGCGATCCGCAGCCTGGCCGCACCACGGCCGGAACCTATCGCCGCTGGTTGGCTACTCCTTCGGATTGTGGAGCGCCGCTCCCGTCGGTGCCAGCGTCCGCCGGGCGCAGTGCCATTCGACGCCGGCGGTCAGCAGGCAGGCCAGCGTTAGCGGGGCCAGAGCCATCGCGGACCGGATCTCGACGGGCACCCGGTCGTCGACGGTGGCGACCCCCGCCAGGCCGCCGAGCAGCGCCAGCACGGCGTAGAGCAGCGAAGTCGCGGCGTGGCTCCAGCCGCTGCGCACCAGCCGGTGGAAGAGGAACTCGCGGTGGGGCACGAGGGGATTGTGCCCGCCGGCGATCCGCCTCAGGACCGACAGGAAAGGATCGAAGATATACGGCCAGAGGGCCATCGCCACGGGCAGAAGGACCACCGCGCGGT
Organism: Planctomycetota bacterium; assembly: GCA_016872555.1. Classification (NCBI taxonomy): domain Bacteria; kingdom Pseudomonadati; phylum Planctomycetota; species Planctomycetota bacterium. Next base: position 85,607 of record VGZO01000013.1, on the reverse strand, counting down.
AGCGCTCCGGGAACAGCAGCGGAACCGCGGCGAAGAGGATCCCCAGGAAGGCGCTGCCCACATCACCCATGAAGATTCGCGCGGGCTGCCAATTGAAAACGAGAAAACCGCCGGCTGCCGCCGCGACACAGGCGCCGAGGATGATGCACGGCGGCGACCAGAGCAGCCACGCGATGAACCCGACCAGACACCCGCCGATCACGGCACCGGTCGCGGCCATGCCGTCGATACCATCCATGAAGTTGAAGGCGTTGGTCAGCCCGACGATCCACAGGATGGTCACCACCCATGACCACGCACCGAGGGGGACGGTGAACACCCCTGGGAGGGAGACCTGCGAGAACGATCCGAGCACCAGCCCGATCACCACGGCCATCGCCACCTGCAGCGCGAGGCGGAACTTGGCGTTGAGAGGGCGGACGTCGTCGACGATCCCGATGACCCCGATGGCGACACTCGGGAGCAGCACGCCGACGAGCAGGGGAACCGCCATTCTGGGCCAACGCATCGCGATCGCGGCGATCGACACGATCACCGTGAACATGATCGCCAGACCGCCGCCCCGGGCGGTGGGAAGGGAGTGGGCACTCCGGCGGTTGGGGAGATCGACGAGCCGGAGGCGCGTGGCGAGGATGATGATGATGTCGGTGATCACCCCGCTGACGACGAACAGCAGCATCACGAGCCCGGGCCAGATCACCGGCTCCAATTCATGGAGCGGGGGGAAGTGATCGACGGGCATCGTCGAAGGCTGCATCATGGCGATCATGGCCCCGACCCCGCACCGGAGGCCAGTCCCGCCGCGCTGCGCGTGATCACCGCAACCACCTCGGCGGCAAGCGCCTCGGTCATCTGGCCCCCCATCGGCAGCGAGAGACTTGCGGCGGCGAGCCGCTCGGTGACGGTCATGCCGCCGGCCACCCGGTGGTGTCGGAAGGCCGGCATGGAGTGGCACGGGGGATCGTAGTACGTGCGCGAATCGATGCCGGCGCCCGCCAACGCCCGCCGCACGGCGTCGCGGTCGGTGCCGAACAGGTCGGGATCGACGAGCACCGAGTAATCCTTCCAACTGCTCTCCGTGGAGGGATCGATGTCCTGGAGAGTGAGGCCCGGCACCCCCCCCAGGCCACGGGTGTACGCTGCGGCGATCGCGGCGCGGCGGGCGGCAACCTCGGGGAGCCTCGACAGCGAGGCCCGCCCCAGCGCGGCGGCGGGTTCCGGCATGCGGCCGTTGAGTCCGGGAACGAGGCAATCGTAGGTCCCGTCGTTGCCATACTCGCGCAGGTCCCGGAGCGCGGCGGCCAGTGCCGGGCTCGACGTGGCCACCAGGCCGCCTTCGCCGGCACAGACGAGTTTCGTCGGCGACAGACTGAACACCTGGGCGAGTCCCTCGGCTCCCACCTGCTTCCCGCGCCGCCGGCTGCCCAGGCCATGGGCGGCATCGACCAGCAGGGGCACACCGGCGTCGTCGCAGATCGCCGCGAGACGGTCGGTGTCACATGGGCAGCCGAACGTGTGGCAGCCGAGCACCGCCAGCGTGCGCGGGCCAAGCGCGGCGGCGACGGCGCGGGGATCGATCGTCCAGGATGCCGGATCGACGTCGACGAAGACCGGCTCGAGGCCGGCCCAGACGACGGCTGCCGGGGCTGCCAGGAAGATGAAACTCGGCAGGATCACCTCGACGCGTCCGACGGGATCAGGGCCGCCGCGTCCTGCCCGCAGGGCGCGCATCACCAGCGCCAGGCCCACCGAACAACTCGACACCGCGACGACGTGCTCGCTGCCGAGCACCCGTGCCGCCTCGGCCTCGAACGCGGTCAACTCGCTGCCCTTGGTGAGCAGCCCCGAGGCGTGGATCCGTCGATACGCGGATTCGACGGCCTCGAAGGGCGGCAGGTCGGGACGGACGAACGGCACCCGCCACTGGATCGCTGCCCGAGGAGGGTCGCTCATGCGCCACCTCGTGCCCGCCGCGGCAGCTTCGCATCGACGGCCGCAGTGGCCAATTCCTCGCGTCCTGACGGTCGCCCCGAGACGGGCACCGGGGCGACCGCCCGGTCTGAGGCGTTGCAGTCGGCCGCAGCGATCCGCATCAGCGTCTCCCGGGCCGCGGCGGGACCGCGGCCGGCAGCCTCGCGCAGTTCGTCGAGCCAGCCACGGACCTCGGCGAGCGACCGCTCCGGACGCATCGCGCAGGTGACCCGTTCGTCGGTGGTCGGCGTCCGCACCTCGTCGGCGAAGAACAGTTCCTCGTCGAGCTTCTCGCCGGGGCGCAGCTCACTGAACTCGATCCTCACGTCGTCGCGGTGCATCCCCATCACGAAGGCGACGGCGTGAACCAACTCGACGATCGGCACCGCCTCCCCCATGTCGAGGACGAACAGCCCACCGGAGTCGCCCGTCGCCGCGGCGAGGATCACCAGCCGCGCCGCCTCCTTGATGGTCATGAAGTAGCGGCGCACGTCGGGGTGCGTGACGGTGACCGGAAGCCGCTGGCGGAGCCGGTCGGCGAAGATCGGCACGGCGCTGCCGCTCGACCCGATGACATTGCCGAACCTCACCACCACGAAACGCCGTCCCGAGGCGGGACCGAGTGCCTGGAGGAACCGCTCGGCGACGAGCTTCGAGGCTCCCATCACGCTCGACGGATACACGGCCTTGTCGGTCGACAGCGCGACGAACGTCTCGACACCGGCCGCCACGCAGGCGTCCGCGAGGGACGCGGTGCCAAGCGCGTTGTTCTCGATCGCCTCGATCGGATGTGATTCCATCAAGGGGAGATGCTTGTAGGCCGCCGCGTGGATGACGATCTCGGGGCGCTGGTCACGGAGCACGCCGTCGACCCGGGCCGGCGAAGTGATGTCGACGAGGAGCGGCAGGACGACGGTGTCGCCGGCGCTCGCGGCGAGTTGACGGTGGATCTCGAACAGGGCCGCTTCCGACCGCTCGACGAGGACGAGCGCCCGTGGCCCGTGGCCGATCAACTGCCGGCAGATCTCGCTGCCGATCGACCCACCGGCACCGGTCACGAGAACGCGCCGACCGCGGAGGAACGGCCCGATCAAGTCGCCGTGGTCCTGGATCCTGGTCACCGGCCGCGACAGCAGATCGGGCAATTCGACACGCCGGATGCGGAGCACGTCGCGGGGCGGGGCTGAGGAGCCCGATGGTGCGCTGCGCGTCGCTGCCACGTCGCCGTCGGTGTCGATGGAGGCGATGCGGACCGTGATCCCGGCGGCGTCGCATTTCTCGCACAGTTGGCGGAGTTGGTGGCCGTACAGCGTGGCATCGGGGACGAGCAGTTCGCGGACGCGAAGTCGTTTGGCGCAGGGGACCGCGACCTCCAGCGGCCCGAGCACGCGGCCGCGGCCGACGCGGATCCCGTACAAGTCGTGGTCGTCGTCGAGGAGGCCGGAAACGTAGAAGCGTCCTTGCGAAAGGCGCGACAGATCGCGGGCCAGGCGTTGGCCGGCCGGCCCGGCCGAGGCGATGATCACCCCGACCTCGCTGCCCGATGTCGTCGCCGGGGCGACCTCCTCGTAGACGCTGCGGGCGATCGCCTGCATGCTGCCGACAGCGAGCACCGCAAACACCCAATCGACCACGAGGACGGTACGGGGGATGGTCGGTGTGCCTGGAAAGCGCTGGGCGAAGAAGTAGTTCCAGGCGATCAGGATCATCAGGGCTGCCGTCGCGGCCCGGACGAGCCGATTGAGGTCCTGGAAGCGGGCTGCCCGCCACGGACGATGGCACAGGCCCCGGAGGTAGAACGTCACCGTCTGGATGGCGACGACCCAGCCGATCGTGCCCTTGATCACTCCGGAGTCGGACGGCTGGAGGATCAACTCGCCACGCACGGCGAACGCGGCCAGGTAGGCGAATTCACAGAGCACCGCCACGAAGGCGGTCGCGAGGATCGCCTCCCGGGTGGGCGCGATGCCGCGGAGCCAGCGGAGAATCCTCGGCTCGGCGTGCGCCGGACCGTCGGCGATCTCGGCACCACTGCCGGGAGCCACGCTCGTGGGATCGTACTGGCTCATCGACTCGTCGCAAAAAGATCGTGCCTGGATCGCAGCCCGGCGCCGTGAGGGTCGGTCGTGACGTCGGTCAGCCCCCGGTCGGACGGGTGGCACTCACAAACGTTCCACGTCGACATCCTCGAGCTCCATCGACACGCCTTGGTTGAGGAATCGTACCGCGACGACGAGCCGTTCGCCGGTGCCACGGCGGATCACCGCGCCTTCGAGTCCGCGGAGCGGGCCGGAGCGGACACGGACCCGGTGCCCGGCGTCGATCCGCGCTTCCGGCGTCAACGGGGCATCGGTGGTGATCAGCCGCCGGATCGACCGTAGGTCGCGGACAAGTTCCTCGGGTTCGGAGACGGGTATGCAGCGGGCGATGGTGTTCGTGGCGAGGGCGAGACGCCGTTGGTCGTCGTCGACCAGGGAGAAGACGTAGCCGGGAAACAGCGGCACGAACGACGCCCGTACCCTCCCGCCGGGTGAGGGGATCCGGCGGCGAACCAGCGGCGCGTAAAAGGGAATCGCCGCTCCGGTCAGGCACCGCATCAACTCCTTCTCCCGTCGGGTGAGCGTATAGAAGGCGAGCCACCGTCCGGTCGCCGTGGCTGAAACCTCCGCCGGGGCGATCGCCGCCGCGGATTCGAGTTCGAACAACCCCGGCGGAAAGATGTCGGGCTGAAAGGGCAGGATGGGCATTCCGGAGAGCCTACAGGCTGGACGGGGAATGTCATGCACTCTCCCGGTTGATCGCTGAAAAAAAGGGAAGTCTGGTGGCGACCATGCCGATCATTCCGATTGGAGTGATCGTGCCGGTCGCGAGGAGCCAGCCAATATCATGAATGTCACGGTCCCCTTTGCCTACCGATCCAGCGTGCGCCTCAATCGGCCCCAATTCCTGCTGGTCGGTCTCGGTCTGGCGGTCGCCGCCGGGCTGCTGACGACCACGGGTTGCAATATCTACGGCCGACCCCAGCGCCAAAGCGGGCTGCAGGCGACGCTCGACGCGACCTGCCAACCCGACCCGGCCACGATGCCGGCCAAGGAATTGGCCAAGATCACGCTGCCGGCTTACGTCATCGAGCCCCCCGACATCCTCATGATCGAGGCGCTCCGGGTGGTGCCCAAGCCGCCGTTCCGGATCCAGTCGTTCGACACGCTGCGGATCGACGTCGCCAATACGCTGCTCGACAGTCCGATCGCGGGAGACTACGTCGTCGAGCCCGGTGGCAACGTCGATCTCGGGCCGGTGTATGGCAAGGTCAACCTCCAGGGCAAGTCGCTCGACGAGGCGCAAGACGCGGTCACGCGCCACCTCGCGCGGATCCTGCGTGGCCCCCAGGTGTCGCTCACGCTGACCCAGGCGGCCGGGCTCCAGCAGGTGGCTGGCGAGCATGTCGTCGGCCCGGACGGCACGGTCAATCTCGGCATCTACGGCCAGGTGTACGTGACCGGGATGACGCTGCAGGAGGCGAAGCTGGCGATCGAGAAACAGCTCTCCAACTACCTCGACGCCCCGATCGTGGCCGTCGACGTGTTTGCCTACAACTCCAAGTACTTCTACGTGATCACCGAAGGGGGCGGCTTGGGGGACCAGGTCGCCAAGCAGGTGATCACCGGCAACGAGACGGTGCTCGACGCGCTGGCCGACGTCACCAACGGCCTGTCGCAGTCGTCGAGCAAGGAAATCTGGATCGCCCGCCCGGCGCCATCGGGGGTGGGGTGCGACCAGATCCTTCCGGTCGACATCGACGCGATCATGAAGGGGGGATCGACCGCCACCAACTACCAGCTGCTCCCCGGCGACCGCGTGTTCATCGCTCAGGATCCGTGGTATGCCTTCGGCGGGATCGTCGACAAGATCACCCAGCCCTTCGAGCGGATCTTCGGCTTCACGCTCATCGGTGCCACGGCGATCCAGTCGCTCGCCCGGTTCGGACAACTCGGTTTCGGGTTCTTCTGAGTCGATCGCGGCCCGGGGCATCCCTGGCCGCGGTCCTGCGAAAGCCGTATGATCTCAACGATCTCCACGGTTGGTTGACCGGGATAGAGCTCATGCCGGAGGCACGAGAGATGACACTCAGCAAAGGTCGCATGACGACGGATCTCGCGGGTTGGCTGCGGGCCATGGTCGCCCTTGCGCTCGTCGCCGTGCTCTGGGGCTGTGCCGGCACAGCCGAGGCACAGATGATGGGGCCTGGCCGCAACACGGCAGGCCGCCGACCGTCGGTGAGCCCTTACATGGCGATGGCCGGCGGCGGTGGCGGCGGTGTCAACCCGCAAACCGGGCAATTCAACGGAGTAGGCAACACGCTCGGTGCCCTCAACGCCTACGCCAACATCACCCAGCCGGGCATGCAGCAGCAGCGGATGCAGGCCCAGCAATCACGCCTCGGCGGCCAGGTGGGGCGGCTTCAGACCCAGCTCCGGGGCACGAAAGTCAGTGCGGCGGAATTGGCTTCGGGAATGTTCATCTCTCCGACAGGGCGGGCGGCGACGTTCTCCAATTTCCTCCACTACTACCCCAACAAGAAGTCGTCGGGCCGTTGATCCGCCTCGCCCCGCCGCATCGTGTACCGCCGGGACGCGGCCCGTCGCCGTGGCGCCTGTGGGCAAAGAGTGTTCTGGCGCCGGTGATCGCCGCGTTGGCGGCGCTGTCGATCGAGGCGGCGGAGCCTGCCGCAGGACGCTCCCCCCCCGAGCGCCACGCTCTCGCAACCGGGGGCGACCAGGGCAGTGCAGCTCCAGCCGCCGCGGTCGCACCGATGGCGGTCGGCCCGAGGCGCCCCGCCGCCCTGCTTCTCGATCCGCCTGCCGGCTACGGCCCGCCGCCGGACGACGCCGATCTCGAGCCGATTCGCGCGATCTTCCGTGACGAGTGTCGCGATCTGCTGCGCGTGGCGCGGAGCCATCTCGGCGCCCGGATGGTGGCGGGGGTTCTCGAGGAGGCTGCGGCGGTGGAGAAGGACGCCGTTCTCCGCTGGGTACTCCTCGAGGAGACGCTCCGCTTGAGCGTTGCCAGCGGCGACCCGAAGCGGATCGCGTCGGCGGTCGCTCTCGCCACGGAGCATTACCGGTTCGACGCCCTGCAGACCGAATTGGACGCGTTGTCAGACATTCCCCAGCGCGTGCTGCGACCGGAGCGGATCAGGGAGATCGCCACGGCCGCCGAGCGCCTGGCTGCAGCCGCGACCGCTGCCGACCGGCCGCACGAGCGAAGAGCAGCCTGGAAACTGGCCGCCGATTCCTGGCGGAGGGCCGGCGACCGTGGCCGGACGGAGAGCGCACTGGCGGAGTACCGTCAGGCGGTCGCCGCCGTGGAAGCCGATTGAAACGGGCTTGTGGCACTGCCGGTCGGCCGCCTGTCAATCGAACGGCCGCCGCGGTGCCGGTGCCCCGGACGCGGGCGCCCGTTCGGCAGAGGCGGGCGCTGCCGCCGGCTCGTCGGCCTGCTGCCGCTCGCGCCACGGCCGGTCGCGTTCGTAGCTGGCCAATTCCTCGCGGAGCTGCGTGCGCACCTCGTCGGCAGTGTCGTCGACGTCGACCGCCTGGCGGCTGTAACGGCGGGCAGTGGCGAAGTCGCCGGTCTCCGCGTAGGCCGCGGCGAGCGTGGAAATGATGTGCGCCTCCTTCCACTCGGTGCGTTCGCAGGCCTTGGTGGCCAGTTCGATCGCCAGGCGCCCGTCGCGGATCTCGTCGTCGGGCGACGTCGCCAGCAGCCAGGCGAAGTTGTTGAGGACCGAGGGATCGTCGGGCTCGAGTTCCGTGGCGCGGGCCAGGTCGGCCCGAGCCGCCTTGTGGTCGCCGACCGACAGTGCCGCGTCGCCACGCCCGCGCCGCGCGAGGAACAGCCCCTCGTCGAGCTCGAGGGCGCGGTCGAAGCGTCGGATCGCCTCGCGGTGCTGCTTCGCCGCGAGGTACAGCATCCCGAGTTGGGCCGCCAACTGGGCGTTGTCCGGAGCGAGCCGGGCGAGCCGACGGAAATCGGCGATCGCGGCGGCGTAGTCGTTGCGGTCAGCGGCCAACAGGCCGCGCATCTCCAGCGCTCCGGGGTGATCGGGATTGGCGGCGAGGATCCGTGCCAGGTCTGCGGCGGCTTTGTCGGGCTGGTCGGCCTGGTGGAGGATCCGCGCTCGGAGGAGGAGCGGCTCGGGATCGTCGGGGCCGAGCTCGACCGCCCGGTCGACGTCGCCGATCGCAGCGTCACGGTCGCCGGCGAGCGCCCGTGTCCGGGCCCGCTGGAGCAGGGCGCCGACACTGCCCGGGTCGAGTTCGAGGGCCCTGTCGAAGGCGGTCCGAGCCTCGTCGAGGCGACCTTCCATGAGGGCCACGGTGCCGAGCGTCTCCTGGAGCGAGGCGTCTTCGGGATCCGCCTCGATCGCCGCGGCGAGGTCAGCCCGGCAGTTCTCATAGTCGTCGCCGACGAGGTGGAACAGTGCCCGGGTCCGCCGCACCTCCTTGTCGCCGGGGGCGAGCTCGACGGCGCGGTCGTAATCGGCACGCCTCGTCGCGGCATCGTCGTCGGCCAGATTGCCGCGCACCAGATGGGCACGGGCGGCGATCAGCGGTTCGTCGCCTGCCAGGTCGATCGCCCGGGACGCGGCGACGGCGGCGCGATCCCGGTTGCCGAGCGGCAGGGCCTCGAGCCGCGCGATCGCCAGATGGGCCGCGGCCAGGTCGGGCTGGCGTTCGATCGCCTCGGTGAGGTCGCGGAGGGCGAATTGCCGCATCTGCCGCCACTGGGGATCGGGAACGCGCGACCCGAAAATCACCTCGGTGAGGCGCTCGGCACGCTCGACCAACGTGCCGGTGATGAGGTCCTCGGCGAACCCGCTTGACTCCTCCGAAAGTCCCTTCCGCAGCGCCGCCCGGCAGAGGTCGAGGACTTCGGCGTAGTCCTCGAGTCGGCGGACGCCGAGTTTCTTCTCGATCGCCTGCCCGAGGTCTTCCTCCCCGGCTTCGGCGACCGCGGCGGCCGGTTCGTCGGCGGCACGGGTGACGGCGGGACCGAGCGGCAGCAGGACGCCGACGGTCGCCAGCATCAGCCGCGCCCCGTGACCCACCACCTGGCGTTGAGCGTTCATGTTCCAACCTCCGCTTGACGGGCCGCCGGTTCGCGGCCACACGGCTCCAGTATGGTCCGGCGCGGCTCCGCGGACCATCGCAGTCGGTCGGCACTGTCCGCTGTTCACAGCGGAGCCGGCAGGTCGCGGCGGACGAAGATCAACCCGCCGATCACGTAGGCCACCAAGCCGATGCCGAGCAGGAGGCCGTCGTAGCGGGCCACGAGGCCCCATCCAGAGCCGTCGGCGCCCACCAGACGCTGCGGCTCGTACACGCTGAAGATCGACAGCCACCCGACCCATTCGAACCGGCCGACGAACCGACCGACGAGCTTCGCCAGCAGCGACAGCACGTAGCCGCCGCAGAGGATTCCGATCGTGCGCGAGCGGTAGCTGTCGGCCGCGGAAACGCACGTCGTGAGGCCCGCGATGCACACGATCAGGCCGAAGACGTTGGCCACCGCCGGGACGAACCGGGACGGCTCGACCTCGCCGGCCCACGGTCCGAGGGCCACCGCCGACCAGACGCCGGCGAGGAGCACCGCGCAGAGCAGGCCCGCGGCGGCGACCGTGGCCAGCGCCTGGGTGACGTAGAACGCCGTTCGCGTCACCGGCTGGGCGAGGATCATCTCCAGGGTCCCGCGCTCCACCTGCCCCGAGACCGCGTCGCTCCCGCGGGTGATCGCGAACACGGTGGCGGCGAGGACGACGACCGGATCGACGAACGCCAGGGCGACACGGCCGGCCGGCGTCGCGACTTCGGCGAACGGCACCCCTGAAAGCTTCTGCCAGTCCTTGGGGATGAACGACAGCAGCCCCTGGAACGCGGTCATGTCGATCTGCGCCGACAGCCAGATGAACAGCCAGGGAAACACCGCCCACAGGGCGATCAGCGACACCACCAGGACGCGCTGGTCGCCCCAGGTCTTCCTCCAGATGGCGTCGTTATACCATCCGGAAAGCAACGGGGCCGCCACTGCGGCGATCGCGGGCGGGGATCGGTCCATGCGTCGCTGGGCTCCTCAGGCGATCGGCGCCGGGCGTGCGGTCGCACCGGGGCGGTGGAACGTGTCGTAGATGGCGTCGAGCCCGACCGGCTCGACGCGGATCTCGGCCAGCGGCAGCGTCGCCAACCAGCCGAGCAGCGGCGGCAACTCGGCGACATCGTCGAGGACCATGATCCCGTCGCCGGCGTCGCGGATCGTCGCGGCACCGTCGGGAGCCGGAGGCAGCGATGCCAGCGGTGCGCTGAGGCGGGCGGTGATCCGGTGCCGGCGGCGCACCCGTTCGAGCGGTTGCTCGAACACCACCCGGCCGGCACGGACGATCGCCACGCGGTCGCAGGTCGCCTCGACCTCGGAGAGCACGTGGGAGGAGAAGATCACCGTCCGCCCGTCGGCACGGCTCTCACGGACCAGTGCCAACACCTCGGCCCGCGCGGTGGGGTCGAGATTCGCCGTCGGCTCGTCGAGGATCACCAGCCGCGCCTCGGTGGCGAGCACCGCCGCCAGTGCCAGCTTCTGCCGCATCCCCGTGCTCATCCGTGCGACCTGACGGCTGCAGTCGAGGTCGAGCCGCCGTGCCACCCCGGCAGCCCGGTCACGGTCGCAGCCGGCGCGCAGGTGGGCGAAAAAGTCGAGGACCTCCGTGCCGCTCATCCGCCGGAAGAGACGGGCTTCACCGGGGAGGTAGGCGGTGGCCGCCCGGACCGCGACGCTTTCCCGGGCGCAGTCATGCCCGGCCACGGTCGCCGTGCCCGACGACGGCGTGATGAACCCGAGGAGCAAGCGGATGAGCGTCGTCTTGCCGGCGCCGTTGGGGCCGAGGAGGCCGAACGTCTCGCCGGCTGGCACGGCCAGCGAGCAGTCGTCGAGGGCGGTGAAACCGCTGTAGCGTTTGGTGAGGCCGTGGGTCGCGACGAGCATGATGCGGCGAACAGGAGATACGGGGCGGGCGACCCCGGGGTGGGACCAGGGCCGGCGACTCAGCCGTACTCCCGCCACAGATAATAGCCCGCCAGCGCGAAGGCGATGGCGGCGACGAGGCGGCGCACATGCGCGGGGCGCAACCGCCGCACGGCATGGGCCCCACCGAGGCTGCCGATCACCGCGGCGACGGCCATCACCGCCGCGTGCGGCCACGACACCCCCCATCCGCCGCCGGTGGCCGGACCGGAATCGGCGGCGGACACGAACGACGCGACCGCGAACACCGCCGCAGCGGTGCCGTTGATCGCCATCGTGAGCAGGTTCTTGACGCCGTTGGCGCGATGGATGTCGGCGATGCCCAGTCCGCCGATCAAGGCCAGCGTGAGGATCCCGATGCCGGCGCCGAAATAGCCGCCGTAGACCGCGACCAGGAACTGCGCGAGCATCGCGAGCCATCCGTGGATCACTCGTGCCCCGACGGGCCGGTCGCCGAGCTGGTCGGTCGCCGGGGCAGCGGGCGGGCCGAACGCAGCGGCCGCGAGACGTGGTTGAATCGTGAACAGGATGGCAGCGCCGAGGATCAACCACGGGACGAGCGCCTCGAACCAGCGTGCCGGCAGGACGATCACCAGCAGCGCCCCGAGCGCCGCGCCGGCGATGCTCGGCACGAGGAGATGGCGCGCCCACGCCGGCTGCGCCTGCCGCTGGTCGCGGTAGGCCCACGCGGCGGCGACGGCGCCGGCCCACAATCCGACCGTGCTCGTGGCATTCGCGGTCACCAACGCCGCCGGCCCGGTGAACAGCGCGGCGACGACGGGAAAGGAGATGATCGTCCCGCCCCCGGCGACGGCGTTGACGGCGCCGGCAAGCAGGCTCGCCAGTCCGAGCCCGATCCAGGGGAGCAGGACCGTGGCGTCGCCGACGGCGGACGAGGCGCCTACCAGGTCGCTCATCGCGCCCCCTGCGGCGCGGCACCGGGAGGGTGGGGCTCCCCCGGCTCGACCAGCAGGTAGCCCGCCCACAGCAGCGGCGCCGAGCTGTCGACGAGGGGATGCTCGGCGTCCTGCCGGATCCGTGGTTCCGCCGCCCCGTCGGGCACTTCGCGGCTGACGACGTCAACCGCCCGCCGCCAGCTCGCCGCGCCCGGCGCGGCATGGTGATCGGGGCCCGCCGGCGACGACTCGTCGAGGGCGAGGAGGAACTCGCCGATCAGGTCGATCGACGTCGCACCGGCCATCCGCCAGCGCGACACGAGCCCGCGGCGGGCGCCGGCGGCGAGCAGGTCGACGGTCGCCTCGAACAGTTCCTCGCCGCCGCGCCCGGCCGCCGTGGCCCCGACCGCTGCGGTCTCGACGTCGGCGAGGATCAGGCAGCCGGGCCGCTTGGCCGGGGCACCGAGCCAGTCGGTGAAGCTCACCGTGGCCGCGGCGCGGTCCGGGCCGCCGGCGAGCAGCGGCCGAGCGCCGACCGGCGAGTCGATGGGCACTTCATCGAACACGACGAACGTCTCGCACAGCGCCGCGGCCAGTGCCGACGTCTCCGCCGTCACGCCGCCGGGGAATGCCACGGCCCGCGCGACGCACCGCTCCAGCCGGGAGGCGACACGCACGCCATCCCCCGGGCGGTCGCCGCGCCACCGCTTGCCGATGTGGATGCCGATCGGGCCGGGCGTGGCGGCGGCCGCGGTGTCGGACAGCGCCAGGCCCCTCGTCGGGCACGTGCGGATCCGGCAGACCTCGCGGAGGGGGCGGGGGGCGTCGGCATCGCCCGACCCGACCGGCAGCAGCTCGAAGGGGAGGTACCACAGCGGTCCGTCGGGCACGATCACGAGGTCGTCGATCCCCGCGCCGAGCGCGATCCGCGACGCCTCGAAGAGCAGCCGTTCGAGATTCGCCGCCGGCGTCCGCCACTCCTTGGCGGCGAGGTGGGCCGTGGACACCGGCGCGGCATTGGCGAACAGCCCGATGCCACGGAGCAGGTCAGCCATCTCGCGCTGCACGGCCGCCGGCTGCGCCACCTGCCAGAGGGCGACGCGGTCGCGCGACTCGAGGGCCCCGAACAGCCCCGCCCGCGTCCAGTGGAACGAGAGGATCATCTCGCGGGGCCGGAGCCGCTGGCGGAGATCGGGACGGGCCGGGGGTGGAAAGTCGAACACGGTCGGGTCGCGCCCGGCGGCGATCTGGTCGACCCGCGTCCGGCGCCGCTCGGAGGCCGCGCGAAACGCGCGCCAATCGTCGTCGTCGCCGCGGAGCGCCGCGTCGGCAACGCCGCGGGGCGGGGCGGGATCGGGGCCCGCGGGGCGACCGGCCTCCTCCGCCAGCGCCGCCGACAGCCGGGCGCGGATGGCGCGCGTGTCGTCGAGGAGCCGGACGAGGTCGGGATTCCGGGCCAGCAGAGCGGCGCGGCGGGCGGCGGCAGCGGCGTCGAGCCTCGTCGGATCGGCGTCGAGGAGCCGATCGATCGCCAGCCGGCGGCCACCGAACGGCTGGAGGACCGACCACCGCGCCCGGGCGGCGGCGTCGGCGGCGGCGAGGAACGAATCGGCACCGCGCCGCCCGGCGACGGCCAACCAGGCATCGAACGCGGGCTGCCGCGGTGTGGTGACGATCACCATCGCGGCGAGCGGATCGACCGTGAAGTCGCGGGGAGCGGGGTCGGAGAGGAGCTGCGTGAGCAGTTCTTCCGCCTGCCGGTCGGAGAGGCCGTCGCCGCCGCCGACGATCCGCTCGACGACCAGCGCCGTCTGGTGGAGCCGCGGCGAACGCTGCCGTCCGATCGCGACGGCCCGCTCCAGTTCGGCGCTGCCCGCGGCCGCATCGCCCCCCGCCAGCGCCACCAGGCCAGCGGCGTAGGCGACCAGTGCCCCGACGGCGCCGCGCCCCGCTTCGCCGCCGAGAAACCGCTGATCGATGGCCTTGAGACGGGCGGCGGCGGCCTGCGGGTTGCTGCCGGCGAGCACCTCTGCCTGGGAGGCGAGCAGCCGGGCACGGACCACCGGCAGGTCGCCGCGGGCCCAGTCGGTCGCGGCAGCGATCGATGCCGGCACCGTCTCGGCGCCGGCGGCCATGTGGGCGGCGAACGCCCACCGGAACGCCTCCTCGAGGGCCCGGGCGTCGCGGGCCTCGGCGGCCGCGCAGGCCGCCTCGTCGAACAGCCGGGCGGCGCCGGCGGGGTTGCCGGCATCGAGGGCGATGCGACCGAGGACGACGAGCCCCCACCCGGTCAGCCCGTGGTCGAGCCCCGGCCCCACCACGAGCCCGCGTTCGAGCAGCGGCGCCGCTTGCTGCGGTTTGCCCTGCGACCACAGGGCCGTGCCGAGGGCCACGTCGATCCAGGCCTGGGAATGGTGGTTCGGGGGGGCCGGGCGGCGCTGCAAGGCGGCGAGCACCTCGCGGAAAGCGGTCGAGTCGCGCGCCAGGCCCCCGAGGATCTCGGTGCGCCGGTAGAGGCTCATGACCAGCGCCCGCATGATCTCCTCGGGGCGCAGCGTGGTGCTGAACGCGGCCGACAGCAGGCCTCCTTTCTGGAGCACGTCCTGAGGGTCGCTGCCGGAGAGTTGGATCAGCGCCGTGGCGGGGAGGTTGGCGGGGCGCGTGGCGCGCTCGCTCTTCCGCCACGTGGCGACCCGGGGCCGCGCCGCCGGCTCGGGTACGCCGGAGGGAAATCGCACCGCGAGCAGCCAGTCGGCATTCTGGGCGATGAGCAGCAGCGTCTCGTCGAACGCGGCGACGGCTTCGCGGAAGCGGCCGAGCTCGTACTCGCTCTCGCCGACCACCGCCGCGATCGCCGCCGAGTCGAGCCAGCGCCGGCTGCCGACGCGGATCCCGCCGCGGTACTCGCGCCCGGCGATCTCGAGGGCCGGGGAGTAGTCGCCGCGCGACAGCGATTCGAGCGCCGCGTCGTAGGCCGGTCCGGGAACGGTTTGGAGGCCGCGCGGCGTGCCGGTTCCCGGGGGGAGGACCGGTTGTTGGGCGAGCACACCGTCGGCTGCCGAGCCGAGCCAGGCGCCGAGACAGACGAGCGTCGCGAGGCGCCGCGCGGTCGGCCGCCGCCGCGCGAGGTCTGTCAGAACCCCCGTCGCAGTCGGGGTCTCGGTGGCCCGGGGCTTCATGACGGTAGTTGTAACGGGTGAACGCATTCCCGCGGCGTATCGACCGGCGGCGGGTCTGGAGCGAAGCCGAATCGGCAGGGCGCAGGTCCGGAAGGGGTGGGTGGTTCGCGTGAGCAGCTTATGGAAAAAGTGCTCGGCCGCCGGATGCGGCCGACGGCTACCCGGGAAACCAGCAGTGTTTCCCGCGGTCGCCCGAGTGGACACTGGTCTCAGAGGGCTTTGTCTACGGACAACCAGGATCGCCGAAGCGAGGCAAACCGGGGGGATTGGACGGGATACCGCCGCTGGTGGGTGGGCCCTGGGCACCGGTCGTAGCGATCGGTCAAAGTTTTCCGGTCGTGTCGGTCGATACGAAATCGGAGTCGTTCGACGACACCGCTTCCTCCGCCACGGACCCGAGCCATGCACGCACCAGCCTTCCGCCGCGAGCCGTCGAGCCCCGCCCGGTCATGGACCCTGTGCTGCCTGATCGGTTGCCTGTCCGTGGCCGCGCTGTCCCTGACAGGGTGCCAGGTCGACGTCGGCGGCCAGACGCTCCCCAGCGCCTACTACCTGCAGGACGACATCCAATACTTTCCGGCCGGGCCGGAGTTCAAGCTGTCCAAGGAAGCGGCCGCGCTGAAGGCGGCGTCGCCGCCGGCCGAGTGCGAGTCGTGTCACTGAACAAGCTCGGCAGGGCACCTGGTTGACGCCTTGCAGACGCTTATGGGCGCCGTTTTGCACGGCCAGCCATGCCGGGTGCGCCGCTACACGTGGCCGCTCCAAGCCCCTGCCGGTTCTGACTGTCGCGATCAGCTTGCACTTTCCAAGCGCATCGCTAGACTCCGCCAGTGGGTTTGATGCCCATAATGCGGTTTTTTAGGCTAAATTTGTGGGTTACTTGCCCTGCAATCGGGTCACCGATTGACATGGCACGGCCGTTCCCCGCGCTGCCAGTGACGGCCGCCGGGGTCGAGCGGCAGCCCGGGGAATCTTCGGCGCGGCAGGATGGATCGTCCCGCGACGAGTCGTGCAGGGAGGCAAGGGATTGACGGCGACGGTGCACGATGGGCACGGCCGGTGGATTGCTGATCGGCGAGTTCGTCAGAACGCTCGACGGGCGTTTTCGGCTCTCGTTACCGGTCGAGTTGTCGGCCCCGCTCCTCGCCGGCGGGCCACGGTTGATCGTTGCCAAGGAGCGGGCCGGCTGCCTGTCGCTGTGGGCGGCGTCGACGTGGCGGCCGCGGCTCGACGCGGCGGTCGACGTGCTCCGCAGCAAGTTGGAGGCGGGATTGCTCGCGCAGCGTGTCGCCGAAGTCCAGCAGGCCGGCCGCCTGCTCTCGGCCCGGCATGCCTCGGTGTCGCTGGCGGGGCGCGACCGCCTGGTGATCCCCGAGGGATTCCGGTCATTCCTCGGCATGGAACCGGGGCACGACGTGGTGGTCGTGGGGGCGGTGGTGTGCGTCGAACTGTGGCACCCCCAGGCCTGGCAGCAGGTCCTCACCGCCGAGATGCCCGATTTCCGGCGCCGACTCGACGCCTTGATCGGCTGAGACCCTCGCCGGCGAGAGCAACCGAGCCGTCGACAGGGAAGCAGAGCCGGCCCTGATCTGCATGCGCGGAGGGCAGCGATTCACTCGGCCGCGGGTGGCCGTGACACGGATGGTCACGGCCGCCCGCCGGCCCCTGCACCGGATGCGGGGCCTGAGGTCGTCGAGCGATACCGTCTCCACCGCCGAGTGCATGGAGCGGTTCGGGATGCTTTCCAGCGCCGTGGCGACGCCGGCGCGGGGCGTCTGGAGCACGTTGGCATCGGTCGGGGTAGCACGGCCGCTGGCGGCGAGCTTCGGCCCGCCAGCATGACGCGCGGTGTGGCTGCCGGGTGGGCGGCACCGATGACGTTGCCGTGGGAGTCGGTGGCGACCGTTTCCGCGCAGCCGGCGAGATA
The DNA here is from genome assembly GCA_016872555.1 of Planctomycetota bacterium. Classification (NCBI taxonomy): domain Bacteria; kingdom Pseudomonadati; phylum Planctomycetota; species Planctomycetota bacterium. Next base: position 68,559 of record VGZO01000013.1, on the reverse strand, counting down.
CCCGCGGACCAGATCCTGGACCGGCCACTCGTACCCCGAGGGGCTGGGGGTTTCGAGGAGTCGGACGAGGAAATCGCGGGCCGAGTCGTCCATCGGGAGGCCTCCGAGGAGTGAGTCATCGATCGGGGGAAAGGACAGAACGTTTTATTGACGGTTCGTAAGGGCGGCCATATAGTTCTCGCTGGTGAATGGTGGGGTAAATCTGGTCATTCCCTGCCATTCCGGCATCCGAATCCAGGGTGGCGAACCCTGCGGAAGGTGCCGAGATCGTTGTCGGAGCCCCCCGGCTCCGATGGGGAGATCTATCCGGTTTTCATCATCGGTCCGTGGTCTCCGGGGCCGTGCTCCCGGAGGGCATGGGCACTTCAGGAGGCGTCATGTCGTTTTCAAACAGTCCGCCACTCGCCGGCACAGGTGTGCCGGGCGGTGCAGGACGGCGGTCGGCTGGCTTCACGCTCGTCGAACTGCTCGTCGTGATCGCGATCATCGGCACGCTCGTCGGGCTGCTCCTGCCTGCAGTGCAGGCGGCCCGCGAAGCTGCCCGGCGGAGCAGTTGCACCAACAAGCTGCGGCAGTTGGGGATCGCTCTCCACAACTACCACGACACGAACCAGTCGTTTCCCCCGCACTGCATCAACTGGCGCTGGGGAGCCCATCCGCGTCTGCTGCCGTTCACTGAGAACGTCCAGATGTACAACTTTCAGATGAGTTGGCAGGGGGGCAACAGCAACCTCAACGTCGGCGGCCCACCGAACGGCCAGCCGCCGCCGTGGGACAACTGTGGTCTCGGTCCGCAGCAGGCTCCGTGGAACTTCACGCTCCCGGGCATCCGCTGCCCGTCCGACCAGGAAGCGGTGACCGCCACCGGCGACATCGGCAGCGTCGGCGTGTCGAACTACTGCTTCAGCCGCGGTGACTGCGGCTCGTACAGTGAAGACAATGGTGCGCAGAATGCGCGAGGCATGTTCCAGGCCGGTTCCAACGGCTACCCCGACGGCACCTACAAGCGTGCGCCCAAGGGGAGCACGATGGCGCAGGTCGTGGACGGCCTGAGCAAGACGATCGCGATGTCGGAAAACCTGGTCGGCACCAATTCCCAGAATGTCGTGAACTCCGGGATCGCCACGGGATTCCCCGGCTGGCAGGACTTCGTGCCGTCGGATTGCATGGCTCGGGTCGGTGCCAACGGCCAGTACGTGGCGGGCACCAACACGCGCCCGTGGCGTGGCCAGCGCTGGGCCGACGGCGGGACGACGTTCACCGGCTTCCAGACGGTGACGCCGCCGAACGGCCCGTCGTGCATCGAGGGTGATTGGGACGCGCTCGGTGGGGCGGTGTCCGCCTCGAGCAACCATCCCGGCGGCGTCAACGCCGTGATGGGGGATTCGTCGGTGCGGTTCATCACCAACAACATCGACACGGGCAACCTGTCGCTTTCGTGGCGGGCCTACAACGGAGACGGTTCCCCGGGAGGTCGTGCCTCGCCATACGGCGTGTGGGGCGCGATGGGCTCGCGGGCCGGTCGCGAGTCGGTCGCCACCAGCGATTGACCCTCCGCGATCCATGACCCACCCGACGGTCCGTGACTCTCGTCGCGGCCGACGGGCTGGGGAGACGATGAAACGACAGGGGCCGCGATCGACGAGTCGATCGCGGCCCCTGTGCTTTTCTGCTCGGTCGTGGCCGCGGTATTCGTGGCTGATGCGGCCGCGGTCAGGTTCGCCAAGGCGATCGCGGAGGCGTCGCCGCGGCGGTCATTCGACGTCGAACGTGAAGTCGTTCTTCCCCGCCTTGACCGTCGCCTTCAGCGGTGAAGACGACGGCAGCGCGAACTTCCCGTTGACGAGGTTCTTGACCTGCGGTGCCGGGGGAGCCTTCTGGTTCTTCATGTAGTACTCCTGCGACTCCTGCGACGAGTAGACCTTGCCGACCGTCTCCGTCTTCTTGACGGTCACGCTGTAGTCGCCGGGCATCGCCCCGTCGCCGGGGTTGAGCGATGTCAGGGAAAACTTCCCCGTGGCGTCGGTCATTCCTGAAGCGGCTCGGCCCGCACCCGCGGCAGAGAACGTGACGGTCGCTCCCTCGAGCGGAGCGCCCTTGAGTGTCACGGTTCCCGTGACCGGCGCGAGGCCCGCGAGCCCAGGAGACTTGGAGCCGCACCCGGCGAGGATCATGCAGCCAGCCATGGCCAGCAGCATGCCGGCGCGACGGCGGACAAACGCGCTGGACGACAGGGGGGAGTGGATCCCGTGATGCACTGGACGGATCGACATGGATGAGCCTCGGCGAGCAGGAAGGGGCAAAAACCGGCGGGAAAACGTCGAAGCGATTGTATCGCCCCACTCGCGCGACGACCACGTCGCCGCGGCTTGCGTTGACCGAGTGGAGTGTTCGATAACAACCGGTATTTCATCGGGAGCGGCATCCCTGCCGGGGATGCGGATCCCGCGTCGTCGGACTGCGGTGAGGCATGCAGCGCCAACGTTCTTCGTGCCCTGGCCGGCGCCCGTCGTCGGACCGGTCTGACGCGCCGTCCCGGTCGGCGTCGGCCCCGGCACGCCTCTCCAGCGCCGTGATCACCGGCGTGGCCGTGGGGATCGTGGGACTGTTCATCGTCGGCGAGCGCCTGTCGCGCCCGCGAACGGCCGGCCCGCCAGGCGCCGACACGCTGCCGGCGCGTCCCGGTCGGCCCGAGGCAGGCGCGGAAGCAGCTACCGCGACGGCCGCGATCGCCCCGGTGCGGCCCGACGAACGAGAGCTCGCCGGGGATGCCGACGCGCTGGCCGAATCGCTGGCCCGGGATTTTGCCGGCAACGGCCGGGCGCTTGCCGTCAGCGGCCGTGTGCTGCAGCTGTTCGTCGCCCCCGAGCGGGGGCGGGCCCGGTTCGAGCAGGCGACGGCGATCGCCGCCGACGAGCCGGAGGCCTGGCTCGGTCTGGCGGAGACGGCGTGGCACGGCGGCGATTACCCGCAGGCCGCCGCCGCCATGGCCCGGCTCGAGCGGGTCGCGCCGCGCCTGGCGATCGAGAAGGCGTTTCTGTGGGTCGACAGCCTCGTCAAATCGGGCGACGGCGTCGCGGCCTTGGAGATCCTCGGCCGGATCGCCGACACGGCAGGAGGCGAGGCCGCCCTGCCGGGCTGGGCCCAGGTGTTGCTCGGGCAGGCCCGGACGCAGGCGGGAGACCTTGCCGGGGCGGTGACGGCGTACGACCGCGCCGCCGCCGATCCGGCACAGCGGGTCGTCGCGGCCTACGGCCTGGCCCAGGCCTGGGCCAGGCTCGGCGACCCCGAGCGGGCCCGGCGGGCGCGGGAGACTTATGCCGCGCTCCAGCTGGAGAATCTGGCCGCGTTCGACAGTGCCCAGCAGGCGGAGACCACCACGCGGCTCGACGCCAAGTATCCGGTGCTGGCCGGCTACCACTGCGAGGCGGGCAGCCTCTACGCCCGCGCCGGGCGCTTCGACGAGGCCGCTGCCCATTGGCGCCGGGCCGCTGCCCTGGCGCCGGAATGGCCCGAGCCGCGACGGTTTCTCGAAGTCCTCGCCGCGCAGGAGGGACGATGAGGCGACACCTTCCGCCCGGCGCCCTCCAGGGCTGGTTGGTGGCGGGCCTCGTGCTGCCGCTGGCGGCGGCGGTTGCCGATGTCCCGATACGGCTGCGCGACGTGACGGCGGACACCGGGATCACGTTTCGCCACAGCGACGGCGGCGCCGGCCGGCACTACATGGCCGAGACGGTGGCATCGGGGCTGGCCTCGTTCGATTACGACGGCGATGGCGACGTCGATCTCTACCTCCTCTCCGGCGTGCCCCTCGAGGGGTCCCCCGCCGACCCGAACGCGGGCAGCCGGCTGTACCGCAACGCCGGCGGGTGGCGCTTCGAGGACGTGACCGCATCGTCATCGATCGCCCACCGGGCCTTCGCCCTCGGCGTCGCGGTCGGGGATTACGACGACGACGGCACCCCCGACCTGTTCACCAACGCCTTCGGTCCCTGCCTCCTGCACCGCAACAACGGCGACGGCACGTTCACGGAACTGGCCGCCACGGCCGGCGTCGGGCGCGGCGAGGCGCTGGGAGCGGGGGCCAACTTTCTCGACTACGACCGCGACGGCGTCCTCGACCTGTTCGTCGCCAACTACGTCGACTTCCGCTACGCCACCCACCGCACCGCCCGGCTCGGCGGCCGCGACGACTACGCCCGGCCGCGCGACTTCTCCCCGCTGCCCAATCGCCTGTATCACGGCCGCGGCGACGGCGGCTTCACCGACGTGTCGGGGCCCGCCGGCATCGCCGCCCATGCCGGTGCCGGGATGGGAACGATCTGTTTCGACCACGACGACGACGGCCTCACCGACATCTTCGTCTGCAACGACCAGCGGCTCGACTTCCTGTTCCGCAACCAAGGGGACGGCACGTTCGCCGAGGTCGCGCTGGCGGCCGGACTGGCGTGCAACGCGCTGGGCACGCCGACGGCGAGCATGGGGGTCGATGCCGGCGATCACGACAACGACGGCCGACTCGACCTCGTCGTCACCCCGTACTACGACGAACTGCCGGTCCTCCATCGCGGTCTCGGTTCCGGCCTGTTCGAGGACGTGGCCGCAAAGGCGGGGATCGGCGTCCGGGCGGTGGCGGCGATCAAGTGGGGGGTCGGCCTCGTCGATTTCGACAACGACGGGCTCAAGGACCTGTTCATCGGTTGCGGGCAGATCTACGAGCGCGAGCCGGGTGTCACGGAGCGCGAGGTGAGCTGGCCGCCGGTGCTGTTCCGCAATCTCGGCGGCGGGCGGTTCGCCAACGTCGGGGCGCTGGCCGGCGACGGTCTGGCGGGCAGGCATGTCGTCCGCGGCGTCGCCTTCGACGACTTCGACGACGACGGGTTGGTCGACGTGGTGATGCTCGTCCGCGACGGCGCCGCGGTGGTGCTCCGCAACGAGTCGCCGCCCGGCAACCACTGGCTCCGCGTCCGGCTCCGCGGCCGCGCTGGCAATCGCGACGCACTCGGAGCCCGCGTCCGGGTGGTCACCGGCGACCTCGTCCAGGTCGCGGAGATCCATTCAGGCCGCGGTTACCAGAGCCATTTCGGCTCCTGCCCCCACTTCGGCCTCGGGAGCCGGCCGCGCGTCGATCGGATCGAGGTCCGCTGGCCGGACGGAACCACCGCGGTCGTGGAGGACGTCGCCGCCGATCGCACGGTGACGATCGTCGAGGGGGCGGAGCGGTCCGCCACCGCACCGGCACCGTTCGGCGCGGGGTGAGCATGGGACGAAGGAGAGAGCGAGCGGCGCGGACGGCGGCTCCACCGTCGGGAGGCGTCAGGCCCCGGCGTTCGATCCTCGCAGCCGGCCTCGCCGTGGCCGTCGTCGCCACCGCGGTCGTGGCCTGGCGGGTGGTCGGCCTCGCCCGACGGACCCGGGCCATTTCCGCCCTCCGGCCGGTCGCCGCCGAGGTGCCGCCGGATCAGGAGGAACGGCGCGCGACGCTCGAGATCGCCGATCGGCTGCTCCACGACCTCCCGGCCGCTCCCGAAGCGCTCTACGCGCGCGGCCGGATCCTCCTCCGTCACGGATACGGTGACGAGGCGGTCGCCAGCCTGAGGGCGGCGCTGGCCGTCGAGCCGGAACTGGCTCCGGCCTACGAACTGCTCGGCATGGAGGCGATGTCGCGTGGCGACCATGCTGCCGCCGTGCCCCTCCTCGAGCGCGCCTGGCGGATCGATCCGGAATCGGAGGCCGCCGGCGTCATGCTCGGTGAGTCGCTCGCCAACCTCGGTCGATTGCCCGAGGCCGTCGCCGTGCTCGAGCGCGTCGTCGCCGCCCATCCGGCGGTGACCGCCGCCCACGTCCAGCTCGGGCAGGCGTGGAACTCCCTCCGGGAGCCGGCGCGGGCCAAGGCCGCGCACCTCGAAGCCCTGCGTCTCGATCCGGTCAGCGGGCCGGCCTGCTTCGGCGCCGCCCAGGCCTGCCAGCGGCTCGGCGAACACGACCTCGCCGAGCAGTACCGGCGCCGGCATCTCGAGATCGTGGCGGAGGATCGCGGGATCGGGCAGCGGCGGATCCGCGAGGGGCTCTCGGCCGGCGAACCGGCAGGCGCGCTGGCCGCCGCCGCCGACCTCGCTGCGAAGGTCTATTCCGCCAACGGCAGGATGACCGAAGCGGCCGATTTCCGTGCCCGCGCGGCCGCGGCCGCCGCCCGGGCGCCGCGGCCCGGGCCCGCCGGGGGGAATCGACGATGAACCGGCGCGGCATCCTCGGCCTGACGGCGGTGGCCGTGCTCGTGGTGGCGGGCTGCGCGCGGCGCGACGCCGCCCCGCGCCCGGGGGCCACCGGGTGCCCGATCCGGCTCGACGATGCCACCGCGTCGAGCAGGGTCGTGTTCGTCCATGCCGACGGCAGCGGCGGGCAACGCTACATCGTCGAGTCGATGGCCTCGGGGGCGGCGACGCTCGACTACGACGGTGACGGACTGTTCGACCTGTATCTGTTGTCGGGCGTCCCGCTCGAGGGAACGCCGCCGGTCGACCCGGCACCACGGAGCCGCCTGTTCCGCAACCTCGGTGGTTTCCGGTTCGCCGACGTCACCGACGCGGCGGGAATCGGCGACCCCGGCTACGGGCTCGGTGTCGCCGCCGGCGACATCGACGACGACGGTCATCCCGATCTCGTGATTTCGACGTTCGGCCCGAAGGTCGTCTACCACAACAACGGCGACGGCACGTTCCGCGACGACACCGCGCGCTCGGGGATCGACGACGGGAGCCGGGTCGGCGGCGGCGTGTCGCTCCTCGACGCCGATGCCGACGGCGACCTCGACGTGTACTTCGCCAACTACGTCGATTTCACCTGCGCGACGCACGTCCCGGAGTTCTCCGACGGATTCCCCGTCTACACCAGCCCCAAGGCCTACGACCCGCTGCCCCATGCCCTGTTCCGCAACGACGGCGACGGCCGGTTCACCGACGTCTCGATCGCTTCCGGCATCGCCGCCACTCCGGGGCCCGGGATGGGGACGATCACGGGCGACGTCGACGACGACGGCGACACCGACGTGTTCGTGATGAACGACGGGTTCGGCAACTTCTGCTGGCTCAACGACGGCCACGGCCGGTTCACGGAGGGGGCGCTGGCGGTGGGGCTCAAGTTCAACGGTGACGGCGCCCCGGTGGCGAGCATGGGGGTCGACGCCGCCGACGTCGACGGCGACGGGAGGATCGACTTCTTCGAGACGACCTACCAGGGGGAGCGGCCCGTGCTGTTCCGCAACCTCGGTGGCGGCGACTTCGAGGACGTCACTCGACTCACCGGGGTCGGCGAGGGGACGACGGCCAACGTCAAGTGGGGCTGCGGCTTCGCCGACTTCGACAACGACGCCCACCCCGACATCCTCTACGTCGAGGGGCACATCCAGGACAACGTCGCGCAGTTCGACCGCACGACCTCCTACGAGGGGCGCGCCGTCGTCCTCCGCAACCGCGGCGACGGCCGCTTCACGCGGCTGCCGGCGACCTGCGGGAGCGGCCTGTCTGTCCCGGTCGTCGGCCGCGGGACGGTCCTCGACGATCTCGACGGCGACGGACTGGTCGACGCCGTGATCACCAGTTCGCGCCGCTCGGCCGTCGTCCTCCGCAACGCCTCGCCGGCGGAGAACGGCCACGTCGCCGTCCTCCTCCGCGGCACGACGGGCAACCGCGACGCCGTCGGAGCCCGCGTCACGGTCACCGCGGCGGGGCGGTCGCAGGTCGCCGAGGTGGTCTGCGGCCGCGGCTACCAGGGGCACTTCGGCACGCGGCTGTCGTTCGGGATCGGCGCCGCCGACGGCGTCGAGCGGATCGTCGTCCGATGGCCTGGCGGGGAAACGACGGTGATCGACGACCCGCCCCACGGGTGCTCGCTGGTCATCCGCGAGACCGGCCAGTGGTTCGTCGCGGCGCCGGTGCGCCACGCCAAGTGAGTGACAAGGGGCCGGGCCGTCCGCCTCACGACCCGGCGGGACCGCGGGGGGCGGGGAGGAGGGGCGCGGCCTTGCCGTCGGCATCGACCTCGAACACGTTCCGCGCTTTCGGATCGGCGACGAGGATCCGGTCGCCGCGAATCGCGAGACCGACCGGGCCGGCCAGCGGCGCGCCGGAGAGCCACGTGCTCACGCTCCCGTCGGGGGCCACCTTCCACACCGCCACCGCGTAGTTGTCGCTGACGTAGGCCGTGCCGTCGGCGGTGACGACGACGTCGTGGGGAAACTGGAACGCCCGCGACTTGACCACCGGTTCGACCGTGGCATCGGCCGTGATCCGCACCAGCGGCGCGTCGCCCGAGGCGGCCACCGCCCAGAGCCGGTCTTGGGCGTCGACGAACAGGCCGCGCGGCGCCGCCAGCACGGCCAATTCCGTCGGCTCGGTCGCGCCTGCCGCGACGCGCCACACGCGCTGGGTCTCGAGGTCGGAGACGAACAGCGTGCCGCGCGAATCGATGGCGATGTCGATCGGGATCCCGATCTTTCCGCCGGTGAGCGGCGTCGCCGTGCCGTCGGCGGCGATCCGGTGGACATCGCGCGTCGCCGGGTCGCCGGCCCAGACGGTGCCGTCGGGGGCGATGGCGACGGTGCGGACGGCATTGAGCGGCGTGCGGAACTTCTTCGATCCTTGGAACAACACCGTCGCCGTGCCGTCGGCGATCCGCCACAACCCGGGGAGCACGCGGTCGGCGCAGAGGAGCGCTCCATCGGCCGCCGGCGCGACGGCCAGGGGATACTCCGGGGTGTCCGGGGAAACGTCGCCCTGCGCACGGGCCGGCAGCGAGCCGGGGGCGGCCGCGAGGAGCGTGGCGGACAGGGCGACCAAGCGGCAGCGCTGGATGACGGTCGGCATCGGCGAGAGCTCCCGCGGGGCGAAGGGCGACCGGCGCAGGGTACCGCGGGCCGCTCCGGCCCGCCAGTTGGCCACGGGTCCGCGCGGTCAGGGGACGGGACGGAGGACAAGGCGGCGGACGTCGGCGACGGTGGCTCCCGGCACGGCCGGGGCGTCGAGGCGGAGCGTCTGCGGGCCCGCGGCCAAGTCGATCGTCCCGAGCGGGAGCGTTCGGAACGGCTTCTCGAAGCTTTCCGCATCGCGCCCGACGCGGTCGTCGCCGCGGTTGGCGGGGGGATCCCAGCCGGGTGTGACCGTCGCCGTGACGGACCGTGCCGCCAGGTCCGCGCCGTCGGGCAGCGCCGTGAGGCGCACCGTCGCCCCGGCATCGGCCGGCGGGCAGGTGTACCAGAGGTCCGCCTCGTAGCGCCCCGGTGTCACCACCTCCACCGTCCAGGTGATCGAATCGGCGGCGGTCGTCCACCGGGTGAAGTGGGAGGAGTTGGGGGCGCGGGCGCTGCGCACGACGCCGCCGTGCCCGATGCCGTCGCGGGCGGGAAGCTCCGTCCACGGCCAGGCGGGATGGCCGACGAAGAAGCGCTCGGGCAAGGGGCGCGGTTGGAGCGCGACGACGTCGCGGCGGAACGCCGCCACCAGCCCGCCGAGCCGGGCGGCCGTGTCGGGATCGGCGGCGGCGATGTCGCGCGACTGGCCGGGATCGACCTGCATGTCGTAGAGCCGCCCCTGGCCGTCGAGCCGGTGCCCGGCGGTGCGCACGCTCACCTTGCCCCCCCACACCGCGTACAGGGCCCGGCCCGCGAGCCGGGCGGCGAGATCGCCGCCGCCATCCCCGACCAGCAGCGGTGCCAGGTCGATGCCGTCGAGCGGTTGCGGAGGGGCGAGAGCGATCCCCGCCAGGCCGGCGAGCGTGGGCAACAGGTCGATCGCCCCGGCGAGGGCGTCGATCCTTGTGCCGGCGGCGATCCGCCTGGGATAGCGGAGGCAACAGACGCTGCGCACGCCCCCCTCGTCGACCGTCCCCTTGCGGCCGCGCAGGCCGCCGCTCCACCGCGCGCCGTTGGCGCCGTTGTCGGAGAAGAAGACCACGATCGTGTCGTCGGCGATCGCATGGCGCTCGAGCGCCGCGAGCACCCGACCGACGTTGCGGTCCATGTTCTCGACCATCGCCAATGCCGCGCGGGTCGTCGGCAGGTCCTCGTCGTCGCCGTCGCTGCCGCGGAGCGGGAGCGGACGGTCGCGGAACCGCTCCCAGTCGGCGTCGGGCACGTCGAAGGGGGAATGGGGGGTGTTGAAGGCGACGTGGCAGAAGAACGGGCGGTCGGGAGCGGTCTCCCGGCAGCGGTCGAGATAGGCCACCGTCCGCTCGGCGATCACGTCGGCGAGGTAGCCCGGGTGTTCGGCGAACTCGCCGTCGGCCTCGAGGAGCGGATCGAAGGCGTCGCCCCAGTGCCCCTCGGTGAAGCCGACGAAGGTTTCGAAGCCCCGTGCCCGGGGATGGTGGGGGCCCTGCGTGCCGAGGTGCCACTTGCCGAAGCAGGCGGTGGCGTAGCCGGCGTCGCGGAACACCTCGGCGATCGTCCGCACGCCGGGGTCGAGACGCTCCTGCCCCAGCGAGACCCCACGGACGCCGCCGCGGCAGTGCCAGCGGCCGGTGAGCAACTCGGCGCGCGACGGCGCACAGACCGGCTGTACGAAGAACCGCTCGAGCCGGGCGCCGTCGCGCGCCAGGCCGTCGATCACCGGCGTCGCGAGGTTGGTGTTGCCGGTGAACGAGAAGTCACCGGGGCCGGCATCGTCGGCGAGGATCACGATCACGTTGGGGGGGCGGGCGCCCATCGCCGGGACGGCGGACAGGAGCACGACGAGCCAGACGGCGGCCACACCAATCCCCATCGGAATCCCCTCGCACGTGCCGTCGGTCTCGCTCAGAAGCCATGGGTCTTCATCCAGTCGGCCAGCCGCGCCGGCCAGTCACCGGTGCCCGGAGCGCCGTCACGCGGCCGCATCCCGTAGCCGTGGCCCCCCTTCTCGTAGACGTGGAGTTCCGCCGGCACCTTCGCCGTCGTCAGGGCGCCATACAGCGCCAGCGCCCCGCGCACCGGCGAGGCGGTGTCGTCGGCCGTCTGCGCGATGAACATCGGCGCGGTGCCCTGGTCGATCGTCACACCGGGCCAGAGGCCGGGGCCGTCGTCGGCGACGACCCGCCAGGGATAGATGAGGATCGTCACGTCGGGCCGGGCGGAGGGTGCGCTGTCCGCCCCGGGGAAGCCGGCCTTCGTGGTCGCCGCGACCAGCGCCGTGTGGCCGCCGGCGGAGAATCCCATCAGGCCGATCCGGGCAGGATCGATCCGCAACTCGGCCGCGCGGCGGCGGACCTCGGAGACGGCACGCTGCGCGTCCATCACCGGTCCGACGTCCGAACCGGGGCCGCGGCCCGTCGGGACGCGGTACAGCAGCGTGAAGGCGACGATCCCCCGCTCGTTGAACCACCGGCAGATGTCCGTTCCCTCGTGCTCGTCGGCGAGGATCGAGTAACCACCCCCTGGGGCGACGATCACCGCCGGCCGTGGCGCGCCGTCGGCCGCCGGCGGCAGGCCGTGGACGACCAACCGTGGGACGGAGACGTTGGTGCGGCGCTGGATCCCGTCCTTGCCCTTCTCCACCGTCTCGGCCGGTTCACCGGCGACGCGCGGCTCCGGCACGCCGTCGGGCCAGAGGACGATCTCGTCGGGATCGGCCGCACGGGCGGTTACGGCGGTGATGACCACGAGCGCGGGCAGCAGGCAAAACATCGGCGGGTTCCTCGCGGGAGCGGCGAACGGGTGTCGTCAGGCGAGCGGGTTGCCACGGTCGGGCAGCGACTTCTCGAGCGGCCAGTCGATCCGCCTACCCGCCAAGGCCGACGCGTAGATCGCCGCGGTCATCTCGACCGTGGTCAGGCCGGCATACATCCCCGTGGTCGGCTCACGGTCGGACTGGATCGCGTCGACCAGATCGAGTGCCGCACGCCGTGCCCAGCCGGCGCGTTCCTTGGCGCGATCGGCATCCGCCGCGGGGGGCGGATCGTCGAGCCCCCCGGGGCCGATCGGACGCCAGGGAAACTCCTTGTCGACGCGCCACAACGGCGCCTCGCGCAGGTAGGCGTGGGGGATCTGGTCGGAGCGGACGTGGATCGCCCCCTTGGTGCCGACGAGCATCAGCCCGAACGGCGGCTGCTTGAGGCCGGCTTCGCGGACGCTGGAGAAGAAGCCGACCGGGCCGTCGCCGAGACCGAACGTCGCGTGGACCGCGTCGCCGGCGATCAGACCGAGCCCCTCCGGGCCGGTGATCGCGTCGGCTTTCGTGATCGGCCGTCCTCCCGTGGTGACCGACGCCTGGCACCAGATCGGACCGCCACCGATGTCGGCCATCATGTCGAGCATGTGCGACCCGAGGACCCACAAATCCTCGCCGCCACCGCGTTGGTCTTCCTTGCCGCGGGCGCGGATTTCCAGCAGGCGGCCGATCCGCCCCTCTTCGACGAGGTCGCGGACGACGCCGTAGGTCGGACCGTGCCGGTTGACGAACGCGAGGCCGAGCTTGGTGTCGGCGGTACGGCAGGCGGCGATCACCGCATCGGCATCGGCCGCGGTGGGGACGAAGGGCTTCTCCATGAAGATCCCGCGCGCCCCGCCCTTCGCCGCCGCGATCGCCATCTCGGCGTGGCAGTCGATGTGGCGCATGCAGAGGACGACGATCTCCGGCTTGACCGCGGCGAGCATCGCCCGCCAGTCGCGGTGGCCGGCGTCGGCGGGGAGCTTCAGACGCGCGACCGCCTTGGCCAACCCGTCGGCCGACTCGTCGGCGACGGCGACGAGCTTGGTGCCGGGAATGTCGGCCCACAGTTCGTCGATCGCGTGCCCGTAATCCCCCCGGCCGGTCCGGCCGATGACCGCCACCCGCATCGGTTCCATGTGCGCCTCCCGCAGGGATCGGCGATCCGTCGGTATGATCGGACGAAGCCCCCGGCCGCAGATGCTACCCGATGCCGAGGGCCGATCGGAATCGTTCCCCATGACGGCGACGCAGCCCCACGGCGGCACAACGGCGAAGGCCCGTGCGGACGACCACGGCCCCGCTGGCCATGGCCATCACGGTCACGACCATTGCGGCCACGGTCATCACGGCCACGGGCACCACCATCTCGGCGCACTGTCTTCGGGCGGACTTGACCGGGCCCTCGGCCTGGGCGTGGCGCTCAACACCCTGTTCGTGATCGTCGAGGTCGTGGCCGGACTGTGGGCTGGGTCGTTGGCGCTGGTCGCCGACGCCGGCCACAACGCCGGCGACGTCCTCGGCCTGCTCCTGGCGTGGGGGGCGAGCCATCTCGCCCGGCGCCCGCCGACACGGCGCTACACGTGGGGGTTCCGTCGTTCGACGATCTACGCGGCGCTCGCCAACGCGGTGCTGCTGCTGACGGCCTGCGGAGTGCTCCTCTGGGAGGCGTGGCGCCGGTTTTTCGAGCCCGCACCCGTGGCCGGGTGGACCGTCGCTCTGGTCGCCGCGGTCGGGGTCGCGATCAACACCCTCACCGCCGTGCTCCTGGCGCGTGGAGCCCGGGGCGACGCCAACGTCCGCGGGGCCTTTCTTCACATGGCCGCCGATGCCGCCGTGTCGGCAGGGGTGGTCGTCGCCGGCGCGTTGATCGCGCTCACCGGGCGATCGTGGATCGATCCGCTGGTGAGCATCCTCGTGACGGCGGCGGTGATGGTCGGCACCTGGGACCTGTTCCGCGAGAGCGTCGATCTGGCGCTCGACGCGGTGCCGCGCGGGCTCGAGCCGGAGGCACTCACCGACCTCCTCGCCGCCATTCCCGGCGTGGCGGAGGTCCACGACCTCCACGTCTGGAACGCGAGCACGTCGGAGATCTCGCTCACCGTCCACCTGGTGGTGCCCGAACCCGGCCGTCACGACACGGTGCTGCGCCGTGCGTCGGCCGATCTCCGCTCCCTGTTCGGGATCGCCCACACGACGATCCAGATCGAGTCGGAGGACACCGGCCGGGAGTGCGTCCAGCGCCCCGCCGAGACGCTGTGACCGGAGCGCGGGCCGTCAGCGCCGGCGCCTCGCCGCCCGGACGATCCCCGCGAGCATCTGCCTGAAGACGAGCTCGTGGAGCGGCCAGATCGCGTACCAGTAGGCGAGGCCGAACAGCCCCTTGGGATCGAAGACCGCGGTCTGGTGGATCGTCACGGCATCGTCCCGGGGCACGACCTCGAATTCCAACCAGCCGCGGCCGGGGAGCCGCATCTCGGCGGCCAGTCGCAGCCGCCGCGGCGGGTCGCAGACTTCGACTCGCCAGCAGTCGAGGGTGTCGCCGGAGGCAAGGTGATCGGGGTCGCGGCGCCCGCGCCCCATCCCGGGCCCGCTGAAGAGCCGGTCGATCCAGCCGCGCAACTGCCACAGCCAGTCGTGCGCGTACCAGCCGTGGACGCCGCCGATCCGTTCGATGGCAGCGAAGGCCCGCGCCGGAGGGACGGCCACCGTGGCGTGGCGGTGATCGACGAGACGCGTCCCCTCGGGGTGGCCGCCGTACCGGGCCGGAAGCTCGTCGACGTCGGCCGTCTCGGCCCAGCGCCGACCGGCGAACGAGCGGTCTTCGTCCTGGATCGCCTCGCGGACGGCGTCGGCCAGGCCGCGGGGCGACAGCGGCAGATCACGCATCGGCCCGGGATCGGTGACCACGGTGGGGTTCTTGAGGCCGTCGATCAATTTCCTGCCCACCTTGGCATAGCGCGGGGTGACGAGCTTGAGCCACAGGCTCGACAGCCGCGGTGTGAGCACCGGTACCGGAATCATCAGCCGGGTCAGGCCGCGTTCGCGGGCCTACGCCCGCATGATAGCGCCATACGACACCCTGTCCGGCCCGCCGATCTCGATGATCCGTGGTTGCCCCGGTGGCAGGTCGATGGCCGCCACCAACGCCGCGACGACGTCGGCGATCGCGATCGGCTGCGTCGGGGTCGCCAGCCACGCCGGGCAGATCATCACCGGGAGCCGCTCGACGAGCGTCCGCACCAGGTCGAACGAGAAACTGCCCGCCCCGATGATGATCGACGCCCGCAGCTCGACGACGTCAAGGCCGCTGGCGGCGAGGATCGCTCCAACCTCATGGCGGCTGCGGAGATGCGCCGAGAGCCGGTCGCCGTCGGCGCCGAGGCCCCCGAGGTAGACCAGCCGCCGCACGCCGGCCGCCCGGGCCGCGGCGGCGAAGTGCTCCGCCGCGAGCCGGTCGGCGCGCTCGAAATCGACGCCGCTCTCCATCGAGTGGACGAGCCAGTAGGCGAGGTCGATGCCGGCGCACGCCCGGTCGAGATCGGCGCGGTCGGTCGCGTCGCCGGCGACGATCTCGGTCGTCGGGGCAGTCCTGCCGGCGAGCCGCTCCGGCCGGCGCACGAGGCAGCGGACGGAGTGGCCGCGCGCCTGGAGGGCGTCGAGCAGGCAACCGCCGACGTATCCCGAGGCGCCCGTCAGCAGGATCCGCATGCGATCACGGTTCGTCGACCTCGAAGGCCCGGTCCATGAGGCGCGGATCGCCGGTCGTGAGGCCGTGGAGGAACCAGCGGGCGCGCTGCTCGCTCGTGCCGTGCGTGAACGCTTCCTGGACGACGTAACCCTGCGTCTTCGCCTGGATCCGGTCGTCGCCGATCGCCTGGGCGGCATTCACCGCCTCGTAGATGTCCTCCTCGTCGAGGATTCCCGCGTAGCGGGCGACGTGATGGGCCCAGACTCCGGCGAGGAAGTCGGCCTGCAGCTCCATCCGCACCGAGTACTTGTTGTATTCCGCCTGCGGCACCCTGCCCTGGAGGGACTGGACCTTGGCACTGATCCCGAGCTGGTTCTGGACGTGGTGTCCGATCTCGTGGGCGACCACGTAGGCCTGGGCGAAGTCACCCGGGGCACCGAAGCGGCGTTTGAGCTCGTCGTAGAACGCCAGGTCGATGTACACCTTCTTGTCGAGCGGGCAGTAGAAGGGGCCGGCGGCGGCGCTCGCCATGCCACAGGCGCTCTGGACGGCCTTCTCGAAGATCACGAGCGTGGGGGGCGAGTAGCGAGCGCCGAACGCTTTGGGAAACAACTGCCCCCACACGTCCTCGGTGTCGGCAAGGACGGTCTTGACGAACTTCGTCATCTCCTCGTCGGCCTTCTTCGCCGCCGGGCTCTTGGCGACGCGCGGCGGTCCGGCTTGGGGCGCGATCGCCGCGACCTGCCGCGGATCGGCACCGAAGAACAGCATCGTGAACATGATCAGCAGCGTGAGCAGGCTGCCGCCGACGAAAGCGGGCGCGGCCATGCTCCGGCGATCCTCGACGTTCTCGCTCTGACGACGACCTTCCCAGCGCATGGTCGGACGGACTCCTGGAGGGGGGCTGGGGGGGGGCTGGAAGAGGCGAACGGCCGGCGGCGGTGGCCACCGGCCCGTTGGCGCCAGAGTCTACGGCCGGGGGGGGTGGCGACGGAAGCAATCGGCGGCGCGGCGATTCCCCGGCCGAAGTCGCGGGCGTCAGTCCTCCGGCAGCGGCTGGCCGGCGGTCTCCGGAAGCAGGGGGAGGACTGCCAGTCCGACGAGAAACACCAGGCACATCAGCGTGCCCGACGGCCGCAGCGGCTCCGCCCAGCCGGAAAACACGCCGGACGAGAGCTGGCCGAGCAGGAACGGCCCGCTGGCGGCGACGAACCGGCCGACGTTGTAGCAGAAGCTCGTCCCCGTGCTGCGCAACCGGGTCGGGAACAACTCGGGAAAGTAGATCGCGTAGCCGGCGAACAACGACAGTTGGCAGAACCCCATCACCGGCAGCATCCAGAAGTCGGTGACGTCGTCGAGGAACTGGAAGACCATCATCGTCGACAACAGCGCCAGCACGAGGAAGATCGCGAAGAACGGCCGCCGGCCGATCCGGTTGCAGATCCGTGCCGAGAGCATCATCCCTGTGAAGGCGCCGACCTGGATCAGCATCGAGGCCACCCCCGAGGCGATCGTCAGCCGCCCCTTGAGCGCCGCCCCCTCGAGGCCCTGGGCCTGGAACGTCTTCCGCAACACGCTCATCTGCAGGTCGATCGAGAAGAACCCGATCCCCCACAGCCCGATCACGCCGGCGCAGGCCAGCAGCATGCCGAGAAGGGCGTTGCGCCTCCAGCGCGGATGGGCGAACAGCGCGTTGTAGCCACCGAGCACGTCGCCGGTCTCCGCGGCCTTGGCCTTCATCGCCTTCCACCGCTCCGGCTCCTCGAGGCCGGAGCGGATCACCAGCGCCAGCACGGCCGGCAGGGCGCCGATGACGAACTTCCAGCGCCATGGCTCCCAGCCGTAGATCAATCCCTCCGCCGTCGACAATTGCCACAGCCCCAGCGCGATGCCGATCGCCGCGGCGCCGAAGTTGCCGAGCGCCGAGAACGCCTGGAGGAGGCCGAGCGCGTGGGGCCGGGCCCGGTCGGGCATCACCTCGGCGACCAGCGCCACGCCGACGGCGAATTCCCCGCCGACGCCGAGCCCGGTGATGAACCTGTAGAAGGCGAAATCCCAGAACCCGCGCGACAACGCCGACAACCCGGTGCACAGCGAATAGATGAGGATCGTGATCAGCATCGTCCGCGCCCGGCCGAAGCGGTCGCCGACGACGCCGAAGATCAGCCCCCCGGTGGCCCAGCCGGCAAGGAAGATGCAGGTCGACAGGCCGCCGTAGAAGTCGACCTTCTTCGCCAGCGCCTTGCGCTCCTCCTCGCTCGGTTGAACCTGGCCCGGGTCGAGCGGCGCCGTCGCCAGCAGGCTCTCCATCGCCGGCTTGCGCGCGAGATTGAACAGCTGCTGGTCGAGGCAGTCGAACAGCCAGCCGAGCGCCGCCACCGTGAGCACGAACCAGTGGTAGCGCGTCAGCCCCGTCCACCATGGCGTGCCGTCGTCGGCCGGCCGGCGGCCGGGCGGGGAGACGTGGGCGAGGTCGGCCATGGTCGGTCTCCGTGCCGTGCGGCGCGGCCGGGAAGGCTCAGTCGAGCGCCGCCTCGATCCCCTGCATGGAGGCGATGCTCTCGCGCGCCAGCCGCTCCGGGCCCGGAGCATAGTCGAACACCTCGACGCTCACCCACCCGGCGTAGCGGATGTCGGCGAGGGCTTGGAGGATCGGAGTGAACTCGACCGCGCCGAACCCCGGCCCCTGAAGGTTGACGTCGTTGGCGTGGAAATGCTCCAGCCACGCAGCCGAGGCGTGGATCAGATCGGGGATCGGCTCGGCCTCGGCCGACATCGCCTTGACGTCGAGGTGGAGGCGGACGTGGGGGGAACCGATCCGCTCGAGGAGCCGGCAGGTCTCGGCGGCGGTGGTGAGGACGTCGGTCTCGGTGGGGGCGAGGGGCTCGACCGCCAGCACCGTGTCGGTCGCCTCGAGGGCCGGGACGAGCCGCGAAAACACCTCGTGGAGGTGGTCGAAGGCCAGCGCCCGGGTGACGCCCGGAACGAGGCTCCGCTGCCGTGGCGAGCCGAACACGAGCACCCTTCCGCCGAGCTCGTGGCAGAGGCGCGCCAGGTCGCCGAGGTACTCGACCGTCGCCAGGCGCACCGCCGGATCGGGGTGGGTGACGTGGAACCCCTCGGTCTTCGCCAGCAGCCAGTGGAGGCCGACACACTCGAGCCCCGCCCGGGCGATCGTCCGCACGATTTCGCCGCGCTGCCGTGCGGAGATCTCTCCGGCCAGCGGGGCGAGCGTGAACGGCGCGATCTCGAGGCCGGTGTAGCCGCACGCGGCCGCGAGGTCGCAGGCTTTCTCCAGCGGCCAGTCGGCGAACGTCTCGTTGCAGATCGCGTACCGGAACGGGCTGTTCATCGGTCCTCCGCCGGCGGTGCCGGGTCTCCGACACGGGCTGTTCGGCCGGTCCGGGCCGAGCGGTAGCAGGCATCGACGATCGCCACAGCTTTGCGCCCCTCGAGGTCGTTGAGCTCGGGTGCCCGACCGGCACGGAGGGCGTCGAGAAAGGCGGCGAAGTTGCGGGTGTGGCAGGCCTCGTTGATCGCCATCGGGTCGGCGGCGCCGCCGCTGGTCGAGCTGGCGTGGCCGAGCCGCGCGCGGGTCGCGTCGTCGGCGGCGGTGGCGGTGCGGAAGCGCCAGTCGACGAGCTGTTCCTCGAGGATCTCGGCGGTGCCGTCGCGGCCGCCGACGAGGATCCGGCGGAGCTGTCCGGGATAGAGACTGGTGGCGGCGAGGATCTGCCCGAGCCCGCCGTTCTTGAACCGGAGGATCGCCACGCAGGTGTCCTCGACCTCGAGACGCTCCCGGTCGTGGGACCTCACGGCGGTCAGCGCCACCACGCTCTCGACCGGGTTCTCGTGGGGCGCCAGCCCCGGCGTCATCGCCCCCGCGATCCACTGCAGGGCGTCGACGCCGTGGATCGACTGGTTCATCAGCGCGCCGCCGCCGTCGAGCCGCTTCGTCCCCTGCCAACGGCCCGGGCCGTAGTAGGCGTCGTCGCGCCACCAGGGGACGTGGCACGAGGCCACGGCGAGGTCGCCGAAGCGCCCCGCCGCGGCGGCGGCATGGACGGCCTGGACCACCGGATTGAAGCGCTGCGGAAAGATCGCCCCGAGGACGACTCCGCCCCGCCGCGCCGCGGCGATCATCCGGTCGACGCGCGGCAGCGTGATCTCCAGCGGCTTCTCGCAGATCACGTGGATGCCCCGGCGGGCCGCGGCGAGCACGGCTTCCAGATGGGCTCCCGAGGGAGTCGCGATGGTGACGAAATCGGGCTTCTCGCGCCGCAGCATCGTGCCGGTGTCGGCGTACCAGCGGCAGCCGTGGTCGCGGGCGAAGGCCCGCCCCTTCTCCTCGGTGCGGCAGGTCGCGGCGACCAGTTCGACGCCGTCGAGGTCGGCCAGTGCCCGGGCGTGCATCCGGGCGATGGCACCGATGCCGATGATCGCAGCCCGCATCGATCCCTCTCCATTCACTGGCTACCCGCTCGGGGGGCGGGTGAGCCCGCCACAGGCGCCCGCGCCGATCCTTCGGGCCGCGGAACCCCGAAACCTTTCCGGCCGTCGCCCGGCCGACAGTGTGGGGCGCGGCCGGCAGCGGGACAAGCCGCCGGGATCGGCGCGGACCGTCGTTGACGGCACTGCGGTGGCAACGATAATCCCGATCGCGCGGGTACCCACTCCACGCGAGGAGTCCCGGATTGACCCGGCGTGCCCCGATCCTCCGCCGCCCGATGAGCCACGAAGGCGCTCCCCCCGGGGCGCGTTCCCACCGGGCACACCCCGTCGTCTCGCGGTGCCGACGGGGCGGTGTGCTCGTGATGGCGACGACCGCCGGCCTCGCCTGGCTGGCCGGGGGCGATGTGCCGCCCGCGGCTGGTCAGACCGTCGGGCGGTCTGCCGACACACCGCCGATCGACCTGACTCCGCTGTTCACGCCCGGCCCGGGCAGCGTGGGAGCGGCATCGGTTCTCGAGTCGCCCGTGCCCGCGGCCGATTTCGATCCGAAGCTCCGGCAGGGATGGAATGTCGGTGGGCTGATCGACCTCGATGCCTCGACCTCGCGGCGCGGAGCGAGCGGTGGCACGGCAACCTTCGACGCCCTTTCGGGCACCGAGTTCGAGGGGGTGTCGGCCGCGCCACCGGCTCGCCGCGACGGGCCCGTCTCCGGTCAGCCGCAGCGCCGGCGCGCGGATCGACCGCCGCTGGCTTCGGCGGGCGATTCCCGACCGGCACCCGGGCCCGGTGCTGCGGTGGCGAGCCCCGAGGACACGCCAGATCCCGCCCTCACGGGCGACTGCGGCTGGCTGGGGCTGGGGTGCCTGTCGGGTGGGATGTGGGCGCTGATCGGCGGCCTCGGGGTGGTCGGCGCCGCGCTGGTCGCGCTCATCGTCCGCGAGCTCTACTTCGCCCGGTAAAAGCGGTCGAACATCCAGTCGTGCGCACGGTGGAGCCGCGGGGCCGGGCCACACTCGTGGCTCCCCGTGCGCGGCGCGCAGGGACCGGCATAGATCGGTCCCCCGGTCGGCGCCCCGCGGATCCCGATCAGGTCGAAAGGGCGAGGAGGCAGCGACGGGTCGCACGGGGGGCCGGGCACGCACGGCGTGAGCCAGCGCGGATCCCCGGGGGCGTGCAGGCATGACGACCCCGCGGTCCAATCGGCGACGGCGTCGCGCCGCGGCGGCAACAGTCGCGCGAGGATGGCTTCGGTTTCCCGCTCCACGCGCGCCGCGTCGAGGGCTCCGCCGCTGCTCGCTCCCGCGTCGCCGCTGGCCCGGGCGGGTGGCTGTGCCGCGGTGGGAGGACGATCGGTCCGCCTCTCCGCGCTGGTCCGGTCGTGAGTCGCGATTCGGTCGACGTCCGCGGCCGTGACGGCCGGCGGCTCGGTCCCCATGGCCTGGCCGAGCGTGGCCACCAGGACCAGGGCCGCCCGGTAGCGCGCTTGCGCGGGGCGCGGCGGCGAGCCGGCTATCATCATGCATTCCCCCCTCGGTGACCGTGTCAGCATCGGCCCGCCGGGGAGGCGTGCTGGAGCGGTTTTCGTGGATCTCAGCCGCGATCTTCTCGCCGCCTCCGCCGCCACTGTCATCGGCCGGACGGCGGCAGACGGGGCAAGTCTGGTGGCCACGGCAGCCGGCGGAGGAGCGGGCGCCGTGGCAGCGCTGGCACGTACGCCAGGGGCCAGTCGGGTGCTGCTCGAGGGGCTCGTTCCCCACGCGCGCGCGGCTGTCGATCGGCTGCTGGGGGGAAAGCAGGAAAGCTACTGCTCGTCGCGCGCGTCACGCCGGCTGGCGATGGCGGCGTGGGCCCGGGCCCGGGCTCTCGGCGCCCCCGCCGGCGGGGCCCTCGGCGCTGCCGTGACCGCGAGTCTCGCAACGGTGCGTCCCAAGCAGGGCGACCACCGGGCGGTCGTCGCGGTCCAGTCGCTCGCCGCCACGGCGGTTCACTCCCTCACGTTCTCCAAGGGGCTCCGGACACGGTCCGCGGAAGAGGATGTGGCGGCGTGGCTCCTCCTCGCCGCGGTCGCGGCCGAGTGTGGTACGCCGGTGCCGCTGCCCGGGCGCCCCGCGCTGCAGCCCGACGAGGAGATCGTCGTGCAGCGCGTCGTGGCGCCGGCGCCGTGGCGGGCGCTTCTGGCCGGAGACCGGCGGGGCGTGTCGGCCATCGACGGCGACGCTCCCGGGGGCACGCCGGGAAGGTTGCTGTTCCCCGGCTCGTTCGATCCGCTCCACGACGGCCATCGGGGGATGGCGACGGTGGCGGCCCGGATCGTCGGACGGGAGGTCGAATACGAACTGTCGATCGAAAACGTCGACAAGCCCGCGCTCGACTACGTGGAGATCGCCGCACGGCAGGCGCGGTTCGTGGGCGCGACCCTGTGGCTCACGCGCGCGGCGACCTTCGTCGAGAAGACGGCGCTGTTTCCGGGGGCGTTTTTCGTCCTCGGGGCCGACACCTTCACGCGCCTCTGGGATCGGCGATACTACGGTGGATCGGCTGCCGCCGCCGACGACGCGGTGCGGTGGATCGCGGCGAGCGTGGCGGGACTGATCGTTTTCGGTCGGCTCCAGGACGGAGCCTTCGTGTCCGCGGACCGGCCCGACACGCCTGCCCCTCTCCGGGCGGTCGCTCGGTTCGTCACTGAGAAGGAGTTTCGTTGCGATCTCTCCAGCACCCAACTCCGCCGTGCCGGGGCAGCGTCCTGAGGGGCGCGGCACTGCTGCTCATCGCCGGGGCAGCGGTGGCAGTCGTGGCACGCGCCGACCGGCCGGTGGCGTCGGACGGACTGTTCCAACGCCTCCAGCGGAGCGTCGGCCGGCAGCTCGACGCCGTGGAGCTCACGGGCGGTCGTCGGCTCGTGCGTCCGGTTCTCGACGGGGTGACACGGCAGCGCGGCGAGGTGACCGCCCTCCGCCTGCTCACCGATCCGGCGGCACCGCCACGGACGGTGCAGCTGTCGGGGGTGACGCGGATCGTCATCGACCGCGAGGTGGTCTACGACACCGGGCCGACCGGCGACGCACTGCGGCCGGGTGGGGCGCGCGGCCGCGACGCCGGCGGCAAGGAGGCGGCCGCCAGCGCCGCGCGGATGCGGGCCAACGGCATCGAGCCGTGGCCGGCGAAAACCGCCGCCGACCACGCCGCGGAGGTGCAAAAGCTCGAGCAGCTCGTCGCCCTCGTGCAGCGCGACTTTCCCGGGATGCGCGTCGAGACGACGCACGAGTTCATCTTCGCGACCGACATCCCGGCCGGTGAGGTCGCCGGGGTGGTCGCCAGCCTCGACCGGATGCACGACCTGCTGTGCGACCTCTACGACATCCCCGCCGGGGAGCCGGTGTGGCTCGGAAAATGCCTCGTCATCGCGTTCCTCCGCGAGGAAGACTTCCACGCCTTCGGCAAGCGCATCATGGGGGAGATCCCGGCGGGGGTCCACGGGGCCTGTCACCAGTCGCCCGACGGGCGCGTCTTCGTGACCTGCCACAAGGGCTCCGATCAGCTCGTCTTCGAGCACATGATCGTCCACGAGACGAGCCACGGATTCAGCCACCGCTGGCTGTCGCCGGTGAAGCTGCCGAATTGGCTCAACGAGGGGATCGCCGAGTGGATCGCCTGCCAGGTGGTCCCCGCCTGCCGGCAGGTGGCCGCCAAGGAGGCGAAGGCCCGCGCGCTGATGGCAACCACTGGATCGGTCGGCGCCGATTTTTTCACCGCCAGGAACATCGCCGGCGAGCAGTACGGGATCGCCTCGGGGCTGGTGCGTTTCATGGCCGGGCGCGACCGGCGGCGGTTCAGAAGCTTCGTCCGCGAAATCAAGGAGGGGGCGACCGTCGAAGACAGTCTGTCGGCGTCGTTCAACCTGTCGCTCGACGGCCTGCTCACCGCCTACGCCGGAGCACTCGCGCTGCCGGCGCTGTCGCGCTGACGGCGGTCGGCTTGTCGCTCGGCGCGAGGAGGCTCTCAGCGCCCCCGGGCCAGCCGCCGTCGCCGGGCGGCGAGCAACGCGGACCAGAAACCGAGAAACGCGGCCATGCAGGTGATCACCACAACCGGACGCCGGGCATCGTGGTTGAGCGTCCAGGCGCCGAGCGCGTGGACGACCGCCCAGACGACCAGCGCCACCATGATCCAACGGATCAAGCGTTCTGCGCCCGGCGGGGTCGTGGCGATTGCCATACCCGCATGGTAGCCGGCGGCAGCGGATCGGCTGCCCCGCGGGGGCCCTGAAAAACAAAGGCCCCCGGAACGGTCCAGGTCCCAGGGGGGCGGAGAACCTGAACCGTTTCCGGGAGCGATTGGATCATCACGGGCACGTCACCGGGACGGCGACGGCATCCGTGCCTGTCGCCTTCCTGGCCAGGGCTGTCGGTCGCCCCGTGTGGCCTTCGAGCGGGCGGACAGTACGAGTCGTGGCATAATGAATCAAGGCCGTTTTGTCAGCGTCTCGCTCGGTTTTTCGAATCCGTTCCGCGGGCGGAAGGGAACGGTTCCTCCCCGGGCCCTGGTATGCTCCCCAGCTTTCCAGGACCGGGGCCGAATCCCGGGGTGATGGCGATGGGGAGCGAACGACCCGTGCGGATCGAGGGGGCGGGAATACCGCCAACGGCGGCGGCGTGGGAGGCGGCCTTCGACCGGGCGCTGCCCTACGCGGCATTCCTCGAGCAGCACGGCACCGGCGATCAGCGGGCGCGGTGGCAGGCGGTCCACGAGCGGGTCGTGCTCACCGAGCCGCAGCGTGCCCTGCTCGGCTCGTTCGTGAGGAGGATGCCGGTGCTCGTGGTCGCCGGCGCGTGGTGCGGTGATTGCGTGTCGCAGTGCCCGGCGTTGGAAAGGTTCGCGGCCGCCTGCCCCGCGATCGTCCTGCGTTTTCTCGATCGTGACATCCTCCCCGAGATCGCCGGCCATTTGCGTGTCTGCGGTGGCCAGCGGGTGCCCGTGGCGGCCTTCTTCAGCGAGGACTACACGCTCGTCGCCAGCTACGGCGACCGGACGCTGTCGGCCTACCGGGCCGCGGCCCGGCAATCGGGGATCGGCTGCGCCACCGGAATCGTGCCGCCGGCCGCCGACGCGCTGGCCACGGTCACGGCCGAGTGGCTCGAGCAGTTCGAACGCGTGCAACTGATCCTCCGGCTGTCGGCGCGGCTCCGCCAGCTCCACGGCGACTGACGTCACCACGATCCGAAAACCGAGGGGCACCATGACCTCCCGCGAGCGCTGGACGGTGTATCCGTTGCTGTTTTTGGCGATCGGACTGGCGCTCCGCGCCAACGTGCTTCCCCCCGAGCAGGTCGGCGACCTCGACGTCACCCGGCTCACCTGCCGGGAATTGGTGGTGGTCGACGACCGGGGCCACCCGTTCGTCAGGACGGAGCGCGATTCCGCTGACGGCGGCGGACGCATCGAACTCTTCGATTCCGGGCGCCGGCTGGCGGTGGTGATCGGGTCTGGCGCCGTCGCCGAGGATGCCTCGATCCGATTCTTCGACTCCCAGGAGCGCGAGGTCGATCGCCTCGCACCCGCCGGGGCGCTGCTGCCGCCCCCCGGTCCGTCACCCCGCCGCCGCTGAACGGTGCGACCGTCTCGGGCTGGCCAGGGCCGCCGCTGGCGCGGTCGCGTCGCCGTCCTTGACCCCATCGACGGGTGAGACTTCAATACGCAGATCGGTTCCGTTCTTCATTCGTTTCCGGGGGGACAATCCATGCCGATGCACCATCGGGTCGGCGGCGCCGCGCGCCGTCCGGCCTTCACGCTCGTCGAACTGCTCGTCGTGATCGCGATTATCGGGACGCTCGTCGGACTCCTGCTGCCGGCAGTGCAGGCGGCCCGCGAGGCCGCCCGCCGGTCGGCCTGCACCAACAATCTCAAGCAGCTCGGCCTGGCGATGCACAACTACCACGACACGCGGCAGATGTTTCCGCGCAATCTCCTCCAGATCGGCGGCAACATCTGGGAGTCGACCAGCGCCAGCGTCCAGATTCTGCCGTTCATGGAGGAGTCGAACCTTTTCCAGCAGTTCAAACAGGCCGCCCCCCCGACCGCCAATTGGGGTGTGACCTACGGCCTGATGCAAAACTCGAAGGTCAAGACGTTCCTCTGCCCGTCGTCGCCGCCCGCCGCGGTCACCAGCTGGTCGGGTGCCGGCAGCAACTACGCCTGGTGCACCGGCAGCTCGCTCGACACCAATTGGGGCGGGACCAACTTCAACGGCATGTTCGCCTACCAGCAGGACCGCCGGATGGGCGACGTCCTCGACGGCCTGTCGCAGACGATCATGGCGGGCGAGATCCTCGTCGGCACCGGGTTCGTCCAGGGCAGTTCGGGCGTCTATCCGTTCGACATCTTCTATGCGGGTGACGCGGTGTTCAATTCGGCGTCGAACCGCAACGCCCCGACCGCTGCCGACATCCAGGCGATCGGCCAGGCGGCGATGTCGAGCCCGCAGGGTGTGAAGGGGAACAATGGCGGGATGTGGGCCTGGTACTCCGCCGGGCATTCGACGTTCACGACCGCGGCCACTCCGAATTGGCAATTTCCCTCGCTCGGCGGCAACTGCTGCCCGGGCGGCGCGCACGACTGGGGCAACGGCATCATCCCGGCACGGAGCATGCACCCCGGCGGTGCCAACGTCGTCCTCGGCGACGGGAGCGTACGGATGATCTCCGACAACGTCGATCTCGTGACGTTCCAGCGGCTCGGCAACCGCAAGGATCGGCAGCCGGTCGGCGACTATTGACGAGCGGCCGGCCCGGCACGGCCGGGGCGACGTCCGAGTGGACCCGGCCGGCTGGAAGCGGCCGGCCGGACCATATTCACCTCACTGAAAGCGAGCTTTCCATGGCGGGTCGATCGGGGTTTGACGGGCGGCTGCCCGTGATCGCGGGGGGTATCGGGCTGGCGATGCTGGCCGGCGGGCTGGCGGGCTGCAGTCAGCCGACGGTCAAACCGAAAGTGATCACCATCAACGTCGATCCGATGGTCCAGGTGGCCAACACCCTGCGCGCGTATGCCACCGGGCAGGCGCTCGGGAGCGAGGTCACCGGCTTCGAGCAGATGGTCGCGACGGTGAAAGGGGTCAGCGCGGAGAAGGCCGCGATCCTCGAGAAGGGGCTGGCCGAGATCCAGAAGCCCGGAGCCGACATCAAGGCGAAAGCGAAGGCGCTGCTCGGACAACTCGGGATCAGTGCCGAGAAGTGAGCCGGCGCCGGGGTGGCAATCACGATCGGGGCAGCCGAGACGAAAGCTGTCCAGTTGGTGCGTTTGGGGCTACAGTGTGGAAGGTCGGAAGGGTCTGTGCGGCGGCAAGCCGCACTCCTTTCCGGCCCGTCTTTCCGTCGGCTTCCGGTCCGCCGGGGGAGACGGCGGATGAAGCGTCCCCGGTGACGGCCGGGGGGTGAATCGCCCGGCGGCGGCCAGTGCAGAGGCCGCGACGGCTGGGGTCCTCGTAGCAGAAGGAGGTGATTCAGTGACGCAATGTGACTGTACTAAGGGGCTGCGCCGGTAAGCGGCCAGTCGACGGGCTCGCCGTTGACGCAGCCCAATGCACGGTGCGTGGCCGAGCGGTGATTGCCGCCGCTTCGCACGCGTGGCGTGCCGGTCCCACGGCTGCCGGCCTCCGGGAGATCCCCGGGGGCCGGTGGTTTTTTTGCGCCCACGTTCTTCGCGCCCCCGGCCGGCAGTTTTTTGTGGCCGTGTCCGGTTGCGGCTGGCTGTCACGCCGATCACAGTGGGCAGCGGGATCGGTCGCTGCGTGGGGCGTGACCTCGGGGGCGAAAGGAAGGAACGGCGATGGCGAAGCGCACGAAAAAGACCGGAATGGCGCGCGGGCGGGTGCCGCGGCGTGTCTGTGGGGCGATGGCGGCCCACATGATGCTGCTGGAAAAATACCCTGCGTTCCGCATGAATCTCATGAAACTCGAGGGGGCGACCGCCAAGCAGCGCCAGGCCCCCGTCGACCTGGCCCAGATGCCGATCGTCACGGTCGACACCGTCGTCCACGTCGTCTACGCGACCGACGCCGGGAACGTCGGCGATGACCAGATCGCCAGCCAACTCGACGTGCTCAACCGTGATTTCCGGGCCACCAACACCGATCGCTCCAAGGTGCCCGCCCCGTGGGCAGGCCTGGTCACCGACGCCCGGATTTCCTTCCGTCTGGTCGAGGTGACGCGCACGCCGACCACCGTCCGCGGCTTCGGTACCGACGATGGCGTGAAGAACGCGGCGACGGGAGGAATCGCGCCGATCGACACACGCTCGCGACTCAACCTGTGGGTCTGCGCCCTGCGGGACGGCGTCCTGGGCTACGCCCAGTTTCCCGGTGGCCCGCCGGCGACCGACGGCGTCGTGATCAACTTCTCGGCGTTCGGCACCGTCGGGAAGGCACAGGCGCCGTTCAACCTCGGCCGCACTGCGACCCACGAGGTGGGGCACTATCTCAATCTCCGCCACATCTGGGGCGACACACCCGATTGCAGCGGCGGCGACGGGGTCGCCGACACGCCGAACTGCGAGGGTCCCAACTTCGGTACGCCGGTCTGGCCGTCGGTGACCTGCAACAACGGCCCGGCCGGCGACATGTTCGTCAACTACATGGACTATGTCGACGACCGGGCGATGTTCATGTTCACTTCCCAGCAGGTGCTGCGGATGCGGACGGCGCTGGAGACGGCGCGCCCGGGCCTGATGGCCACGGCGGCCGCGGCCCGGCGCAAGCGCTGAGCCTTTGGGGAGCGGCGCGATGGCGAAAGCGTCGAGGGAGCGGAAGCGGGCGTCGACCGTCCGCTACCAGATCAGCGAACGCGTGACCCGGCAGGCCTCGACCCGGGCGTATCGCTGGCGGCGGGAGCAGCGCAAGCCGGTGGGCCGGCAGCTCTGGATCTACACCCTCGATCCCTCGGTGTCGGATCGGGAGGGGGGGGTGACGAAGGTCGAGGTCCCGTGGGAGGAGCTCGATCCGGGACCGAAGGGGCAACTGTTCGAGGTGGTGGCCGGCCAGCCGCCGGAGCCGCTCGCCGCGGTAACCGAGCCGCTCGACCTCGACGACCCGGAGCTGCTCGTCACCGATGGCGTGCCCCCGTCGCCGTCCGATCCCCGGTTCCACCTGCAGATGGCCTACGCCGTCTGCAGTCTCACCTACGCGGCCTTTCGCCGCGCCCTGGGACGCGACATCGCCTGGGCGATCCCGCCCGGCATGCCGACCGCCACCGACCGCGACCGCACCGTCCGGCTGCGGATCCGTCCGTTCGCGTTCGAGGAGCAAAACGCCCACTACAGCCGTGAGTCCGGTGATCTGGCTTTCGGTTGGTTCCGGGCGGGAGCGAGGCCGGCAGGTTTCACGATCCCCGGGGGATTGGTGTTCACCGTGCTGTCGCACGACATCATCGCCCACGAGACGACCCATGCCCTCCTCGACGGCCTCCGTGCGAATTTCCAGGAGCCGACCAATCCCGACGTCCTGGCGTTCCACGAAGGCTTCGCCGACCTCGTCGCCCTGTTCCTCCACTTCACCTATCCAGGCGTCGTCGAGCAGTCACTGCGTCGGTCGCGCGGCGTCGTCGGGCACGGATCGCTGCTCACGGACATCGCCCGCGAGTTCGGCTACGCGCGGTCGGCCGATGACGGCGCGGTCCTGGTCAGGCGGGCGCTGCGCTCGGGGATCGACGTCGAGGGGATCCACGCCTTCGACTCCGACGAGCCACCGGACGGCCGCGGCGCGCCGGTGTGCTACGACCCGACCGTCGAGCCCCATGCCCTGGGAACCGTCCTCGTCTCGGCCGTATTCGAGGCGTTCGTGACGATCGCCCGGAGGAAGACGGCGCGGCTGACGGCCATCGCCGGGGTCGATCCGCAGGACCTCGGCACGAAGCCGCTCGCCGACGCCCTCCTCGCGGCCATCGGCCGCGAGACGTGCGCCGTGGCGGGGCAGTTCCTCACGATGTGCATCCGGGCGATCGACTACTGCCCGCCGGTGGACATGCTGCTCGGGGAGTACCTCCGGGCCCTGGTCACGGCCGACCTCGAGGTCGAGCCGGTCGACAAGTGGGGCTACCGGGAGGCCTTGATGCGTTCCTTTCGGCGCCGCCGGATCTTCCCAGCCGGCGTGCCGTTCATGACGGAAGACGCGCTCCGCTGGCAGCCGCCGGACGCGCCACCCGAAACGCGCTTGAAGGTCCCGGGGCTGGCATTCGGCGACCTGCGTTTCGACGGGGATCCCGGTCGCCCCGCCGACGAGAACGAGCTCACCCGGCAGGCCGACGCGCTGGGGCGTTTCGTGACGGCCCCGGAGCGGGCCCACCTGTTCATGCTCCTCCCCGTCGACGACAAGCCGCCGACGGGCTTCACGCAGGTCGCGCCGGCGCTCATCGACTCGATCCGCATCGCCCGGCGTGTCGCCCCCGACGGCAGGATCCTCTTCGACACGATCGCCGAGGTGACACAATCCTGCACCGCGACGACCGTGGACGGGCTGGTCGACCTGATCGGCGGGTGCACGATCGTCATCAACCAGGACGGCGTCGTCCGCTACACGATCGGCAAGCGGGTCACGTCACGCGACCGCCTCGCCCGGCAGATGAAGGCGATCCGGGGGCCACTCAAGACGTTCTGGACGAGCCGCTCGTCGCGCGGCAAGCGGCATCTCTGCACGCGTCCCGGCATGCTGGCCAGCCTCCACGGGCAGGCGCGGAGCTGAGCGTTGGTCCTGGCCGCAGGCCGGATCGCCGGCAAGCGTCCGGCGACAGCGGCCGGGGACGGACGAATCGATCCGCGGCGGCGTGCCGCCCCACTACGCCCGGCAGGACTCGAACCTGCAACCCTCGGTTCCGAAGACCGATGCTCTATCCAATTGAGCCACGGACGCGACGGTGGCGAGTATAGCCGCCGCCGCGCCGCTCCCCTGCGGCGTGCCTGCCGATCACGGCACAACCGGTTCCGCCGCACCAACCGTTCGTGGTCGGGCGGCGACTCTACCGGTCGGCGTGACCTGCCGATCCAAGAAGCAGGGGACGATCGGCGAAGGCTCGACGGTCGTCCGGTCTCAGCTTCCGGCAGGCAAAGGAGATCCCGCCATGGCGATCGGTACCGAGCAGACGATGGCTGCTGCCCCGAAGGAAGGCCAGCGGTTCGATTGGAAGGCGTTTGTCGCCGGTGGCGCGGCGGTGCTGCTCACCGCCCAGCTGGTGCTCATCCGCCCGGCGGCCCAGCAGGTGGCGGCATTGGAGCGGCAGGTCGGGCAGCTGTCGCGGACGGTCACCGAACTGGCCGGGACGACCGGGAGCGTGAACACCGCCAACCGGCTCTTCGCGCAGCTGCAGATCCAGGGGAGCCAGCTGGGTGAGGCCGAGGCGGCGCTCGACCGCTTCCGCACGCTTGGCGAGCGCCTCGTCGCCCAGACCGAGCAGGTGGCGGCAGCCGCCGCGGCCGTCGAGCGGATCGGCGGGGTGCACGCCGGAATCATCGCCACGGGGCGGGCGCTCGACGGCGTCACGGCGACCCTCGAGGCGGCCGACGGCCTTGTCGCCCGGGCCGAAGCGACACGGCGGCGTGCCGAGGAGGCCCGCGAAGGGCTGCTGGTGGTCGAGCGTGTCCACGGCGACCTGACCACGGGCCTGGAGCGGCTCGTCGATGCTTCCCCCGTGCTCGCCGACGTCGCCGGACTGTGCGACCGGCTCGCCGGGACCGGCCCCGCGGTCGCCCGGGCCACCGAGGTGGCGGTGGAGACGGAGCGGCTCGGAACGCGGATCGCCGGTCAGCAGGCCGGGATCGCCGCTGCCCACGGCGCGGTCGACCGGATGGAAGGGCTGATCGACGCGGTCGAGGCCGCCGGCGCCGGAACGGCCCCCGCCGCGGAGCGGCTCGCCGAGCTGACGCGGCTGAAGGAGGCCGTCGTCGCCGGTGCCGTCCGGGTCGGGGAGGCGGCTCTGGCCCTCGAGCGGCTGCGGGAGTTGGGCGCGGGATTGACGGAGGCGACGGGCACGCTCGGCGACATCCAGCACATGATCGTCGACGTCATGCTGCTGCGGCCGGCGGTCGATCGGGCTGCGGAGACGATCCTCCCGGTCATCGAGCTCACGCGTGCTGCCCGCGCCGTGGAGGCCGCGCCGCGGCCGGTCGCCGCCGCCCCGGCTCCCGCCAGCCCGACGCCCGTGGTCGATGTCGCCCGCTCCCCGGGCGACGTGCCGCAGTGATCGCCGCCGCGGCCGTCCCCACCCCCGGGGCGGCGCCGCAGAGCCGGCGACCGGATCCCTCGGCCCCACCCCCCGGGGCCGGGGGATCCGCGGCGTTTCGGGGGCCGGTCAACCCGACCGGCGATCCGAAGACGACCCACCCGCGGTCGATCGGGAGTGACGCCACCATTCCCAGGCCACCGGCAAGACCGAGAGGAGGACGATGCCCACGACGACGAGCTCGAAGTTCTCCTTGACCACGGGGATGTTGCCGAAGTGGTACCCGGCGAGCGTGCAGATCAGCACCCACGCGATCCCGCCGACGACGTTGTAGAACAGGAACTGCGGGTAGTTCATTCTCCCGATTCCGGCCACGAACGGCGCGAAGGTGCGGACGATCGGCACGAACCTCGCCAGGACGATCGTCTTGCCCCCGTGGCGCTCGTAGAACTCCTGTGCCTTGACGAGGTTGTGGTGGCGGAGGAACCACGTGTCGAGGGCGAAGGCACGCGGCCCGACGGCCCTCCCGAGGGCGTAGTTGACGGTGTCGCCGAGGATCGCGGCCACGGTGAGCGTGATCAGCAGTGCGGGCAGGCCGAGCAGGTCGGGGAACAACGCCGCCATCGCCCCGGCGGCGAACAGCAGCGAATCACCGGGCAGGAACGGCGTGACGACCAGTCCGGTCTCGCAGAACACGATCACGAACAGGAGGACAAGCGTCCACGGCCCCCACTGCTCGATGACCGTGTGGAGCCGCTCGTCGAGTTTGAAGAACAGGTCGAGGACCGGTTGCAGCCATGCCATCGCGACACGCCCGGCGGGAAGGGTCCGGGCGGATGGTGGAAACGCCGGGGGGCGTTCGCATGGTGCCACGGATCGGGGATTCGGCGGAGTATAGTCGCCGCGACCCGCGGCTCCGTCCGTCATTCCCCGTCCCGGCCCGGTCGGGTGGTGACGGCAGGAGCGGCGCCAACCGAAAAACCGGGAAAAGTCTTTGACTTCGACCGATTCCAGACCATATCCATGACACTCGTCGGGGGCTGCGCACAAGCGCCTGCGCTCCACGTGCCCGGGAATGCCGGGTCGGGGGCCCGGGCGCGGTGCTTTCGCGCGAGACCGGGGCGGTACCGATGGCTGCGGGTGGGCCGATGGCACAGGTGACGCTGCGGGTCCTGCACGGTGCCGATCGCGGCAAGGTCTTCGAGCGTGTGCCGACGCCGGTGACGATCGGCCGCGAGGAGGGGAACTCGATCCAGCTCAACGACGAGCGGATCAGCCGCTTCCACCTCAAGCTCCAGGACGACAACGACAAGCTCGTGCTCACCGACCTGGAGAGCACCAACGGCACCCGCGTCAACGGCGAGGACATCCAGGTTCGGATCGTGCGCGACGGCGACATGATCGCCCTGGGCCGCTCCTTGCTGCTCGTCGGCTCCCACAGCGACATCGACCGCCGGATCGCGGCGATCGCCGCGCGACTGCCGCCCGCCGAGGAAGCGCAGGCGCGCCAGGTGGGGGAGCGGCTGCGGCGGATCGTCCACTCGGCGAGCGACCACGATCTCGAGGTGCCCGACGTGCCGTCGCTGCTGCCGGGCACGCCGCCGCCGTTGCCCACGCGGCTCAGCCCGGCGCAGTCGGCCGAGCTCGCCGAGCTCCTCGACTACATCCAGGCCGTGCTCCGCGAGGCGACGATCGGGATGCAAATGCGCCCCGGACACGAGCGCGTCGAGATCGACTTCCTCCACTGGCAGATGCTGCTCGACCTCCAGGCCCGTCTGGCGAACCTCCTGCGGCGGATCGGCGAGCCCTCCTGAGGCGTGCCGCGTCCGAGTCTCGTGGCGGCGGGTGAACCCTGCCTTCCGCGCGGTAGAATCCTGGCCGTCACCACCGGAGGGAGCCGCCCGTGACCCCACCCCCGTTCGTCCATCTCCACTGCCACAGCCACTACAGCCTGCTCGACGGCGCCAGCTCGATCGACCGGCTCGTGGCCCGCACGGCCGAGCTGGGGATGAACGCCCTGGCGATCACCGACCACGGCAATCTCCACGGGGCGCTGGAGTTCTACGAGGCTGCCAAGGCGGCGGGCATCAATCCGATCATCGGGTACGAGGCCTACATCGCACCCGGGAGCCGGTTTCAGAAGGATGCCGGCAGCCAGCGGGAATCGAGCTACCACCTCACGCTCCTGGCGAAGGACCGGGAGGGTTTCGGCAACCTCCTCCAACTGGCCACCAAGGCGTATTTGGAGGGCTTCTACTTCAAGCCGCGCATCGACCGGGAGCTGCTCGCCGCCCATTCGGCCGGCATCATCTGCCTGTCGGGCTGTCTGGCGAGCGAGTTCAGCCGGTCGCTGGTCGGCAGCGGGAGCGGGCAGGCCGACGCCCTGGTCGCCTCGGCGGAGATCGTGGGCTGGTTCGCGTCGGTGTTCGGCGATCGGTACTTCATCGAGATCCAGGACAACGGCCTCGACCTGCAGCGGCAGGTGACGCTCGCCGCGCTCGACGTGGCCCGCCACGCCGGGATCCCGACGGTCGCGACCTGCGATTGCCACTACGTCAACCGCGAGGACGCCGAGGCCCAGGACATCCTCCTGTGCGTCAACACCGGCCGGTTCCGCAACGACCCCGGTCGCCTGCGGATGGAGGCCACCGAGTACTACCTCAAGAGCCCGGCCGAGATGGCGGCGATGGTCGGAGCGCTGCGTGGCGAGGAGACGCTCGCCGCCGTGGCCCGCAGCCAGCAGATCGCCGACGGCGTGTCGATCGATCTCGAGCTCGGGCGCCGGCATTTCCCCGGGTTCGAGGTGCCGACGGGATGCACGTCGGGCAGCGAGCTCCGCCGGCTGTGCGTCGCCGGCCTCTGCGACCGCTATGCCGACGTCGCGAAACGGTGGCGTGACCCCGCCGCCGCGCGCGACGCGGGCAATCTCCACGCCGACGTCGTCGCCCGGCTCGACCGCGAATTGGCCGTGATCGAGAAACTTGGGTTCTCCAGCTATTTCCTCATCGTCCACGACTTCGTCCGCCACGCCCGCGAGCAGGGGATCCCCGCCGCGGCCCGTGGCTCGGGCGTGGGTGCGCTGGTCGCCTACGCGCTGCACCTGTCGCACGTCTGCCCGCTGGAATATGACCTGCTGTTCGAGCGATTCCTCGACGAGAACCGCAAGGAAGCCCCCGACATCGACATCGACTTCTGCAAGGAGCGGCGCGGCGAGGTCATCGACTACGTGAAGCGGAAGTACGGCGCCGAGAACGTCGCCCAGATCGGCACGTTCGGCACGCTGGCGGCGCGGGCCGCGATCCGCGACGTCGGCCGGGCGCTGGGGATGCCGGTGCCGCGGGTCGACTCGATCGTCGCCCTCGTGCCCGACCAGCTCGGGATCACGCTGGCCGAGGCCGCCGCGCCGGGCTCCCGGCTCGCCGAGGCCTGCGACACCGACCAGGAGATCCGCGAGTTGGTCGATCTCGCCGGCCGGATCGAGGGGCTCGCCCGCAACGTCGGCACGCACGCCGCCGCCGTCGTGATCGCCGACCGGCCGCTCGTCGAATACGTGCCGCTGCAGCGGGTCACCGGCAAGGATGAAGTCATCACGCAGTGGGCGATGGGCGACGTCGAGCGCGCCGGCCTGATGAAGATGGACTTCCTCGGGCTCCGCTACCTCACGGTGGTCGCCAAGACGCTCGAGATCATCGCCGCCACTGGCCAGCCGCGCCCCGACCCGTTTGCCTTCCCGCTCGACGACCGGCCGACGTTCGAGCTCCTGTGCCGCGGCGAGACGAAGGGGATCTTCCAGCTCGAGAGCGGCGGGATCCGCGACCTGCTCCAGCGGATGAAACCCGATCAGTTCCTCGACATCGTCGCCGTCAACGCCCTCTACCGCCCCGGTCCGCTCGAGGGGGGAATGGTCGACGACTACGTCGCCGTCAAGCACGGGCGCCAGCGTGCCGAGTACCTCCATCCGGTGATGAAGGAGGTGCTCGAGGAGACGCACGGGGTGATGGTCTACCAGGAGCAGGTGATGCGGATCCTCGAGCGCCTCGGTGGCATCGAGTTGTCGAGCGCCTACACGTGCATCAAGGCGATCAGCAGGAAGAAGCTGGAGACGATCTCACAGTTTCGCGAGCGCTTCGTGGCCGGGGCCAAGGCGCGGGGTCTCGCGGCCGGCGAGGCGGCCGACCTGTTCGGGTTGATCGAGAAGTTCGCCGGGTACGGCTTCAACAAGAGCCACTCCACCGCCT
Source organism: Planctomycetota bacterium (assembly GCA_016872555.1). Classification (NCBI taxonomy): domain Bacteria; kingdom Pseudomonadati; phylum Planctomycetota; species Planctomycetota bacterium. The sequence continues at coordinate 32,297 of VGZO01000013.1, read as the reverse complement.
ACGCCCTGCTCGCCTGGCAGACCGCCTACCTCAAGACCCACTGGCCGGTCGAGTTCATGGCGGCACTGCTGTCCGGCGATATCACCGGCCGGAATTTCAAGAAGAAGGACGCCCTGGTCGAGCACGTCGAGGACTGCCGGCGGATGGGGATCGAGGTCGCCCCCCCCGACGTCAACGTCTCGATGCCCGACTTCTCGGTCCGCGACGGTCGGATCGCCTTCGGGCTGGCGGCGATCAAGGGCTGCGGCCTCCAGGCCGCCGAGGCGATCGCCACCGAGCGGCAGCGCGGCGGGCCCTACGGCGACCTCGACGACTTCTGCGGGCGCCTCGACCCGGCGGTCGTCAATCGGACGGCGATCGAAAGCCTCGGCAAGGCCGGGGCGCTCGACGCCCTCGGGCGCCACCGGGGCGCCGTGCTGGCGGGCATCGAGCGGGCGATGGCCGCCGGCGCCGCGCGGCTTGCCGATCGGCGCAGCGGCCAGAAGAGCCTGTTCGACGCGCTCGATGCCGCGCCGGCGCCGGCGGCACCGGCCGCCGTGCGCGGCGGCGGCACCGACGTGCCGCCACTGTCCGACGCGCAGATGCGCCTCGGGGAGAAGGAGGTGCTCGGCTACTACGTCCACAGCCATCCCCTCGCCGAGCATGCGGCCGTGCTCGACGCGGTCACGACCCACGGCACGACCGGGCTCACCGGCGTGCCCGCGCGCCGCGAAGTCGTGATCGGCGGGCTCGTCGCCGCGGTCAAGCATTCGGCGGTCAAGCAGCCGCGGAACGGCTCGACGCACACGCGCTACGCGATGTTCGACCTCGAAGACATGGAGGGGCTGGTCCGCACGATCTGCTGGCCCGAGGAATTCGCCCGCGTCGGCGAGCGGATCCGCACCGACGAGGTCGTCATCGTGACCGGATCGATCGACCGCCGGGCCGGGAGCGACGAAACGAACCTGATCGTCAACGATCTGGTCCCGGTCGCCGCGGTCTGGAGCCGTCCGGTGTCGAGCGTGACGGTGCGGTTCGACGAGTCCCGGCACGGCTCCGACCTCCTCGACCGCCTCGCCACCGTGGTCCACCGCCACCCGGGCGCGGTCCCGCTGCGGCTGGTGATCGAATTGGCCGACGGCCGGCGCGTGCACGTCGACTGCGACCGCCACGCCGTCGCCTGGTCCGAGGCGCTGCATGCCGATCTGGTCGCGCTCCTCGGACCGGGGTCGGTGCGGGCGACCCCGGTCGTGCAGCGACGCGACGGCGACGGCCCCCGACGTCAGGCGTCCGGTCGCGCTCCTGCCCGCTCCGCGTGACCCCACGTGCGGGGATGGACGATGGCTGTCGCCGCGCCGGCATGGTGGGGAAATGGTCCGGTCGTTCCGGTCGGGGAGTCGGGGAAAAACCGGGTCAATCGCCGCTCGACGCCGGGCCGAAGAACGACCGGAGTCCTTGTGGTCCGTCGGCGGCCACGTTGCCCGCCCTCCGGGGCGGGAATAGGCTGACGTGCGAACCTGCCGAGCCCCAATCCCCCCACGTTCCCGGGTGAGTCCATGCGTCGGTTCCAACTGTTCTGCCGGTCCGCCGGTTGCGGCCGTCTCGGACTCCTGGCGATCACCGCAGCGCTGTTCCTCGCTCCCGTCTCGCGGGCCGTCGCACAGATGGGGGTCGGTGGTGGCGGCATGGGGATGGGTGGCGGTGGGATGGGCGGCGGTGGCATGGGCGGCGGTGGCATGGGCGGCGGTGGCATGGGTGGCGGTGGGATGGGCGGCGGTGGCATGGGTGGGATGGGCGGCGGCGGGATGGGCGGCATGGGCGGTGGCATGGGGGGTGGTGGCGGCCTCGGGAGCGCCGCCGGTGTCGTCATCGATGCCAACGGCGTCCTCCGCACGCAGCGGGTCTCCGATTCCGGCCTGTCGCTGCAGAAGCGCCGCGCCGCGGCGGCGAGCCTCCCCGCCGATCTCCGGACCCGCTCGCAGTTCCGCAAGGTCGCCCTCTCGCGCCTCGAGGCGGAAGTGGCGCGCGCCGCGTCCGAAGGGCGCGAGCTCCCCGACGACGTCGCGAAACTCGCCGGTCTGACCCGGCTGCAATACGTCTTCGTCTACCCGGCGACGGGCGATGCTCCGGGCGAGGTCGTGATCGCCGGCCCGGCCGAGGCGTGGATCACCGACGCCACCGGCCGCGTCGTCGGTGTCGAGACGGGCAGCCCAGTGCTGCTCCTCGAGGATCTGGCCGTCGCCCTGCGGGCCTTCGAGCCGGGGCAGCCGAGCGACCGGCTCGTCGGCTGCTCGATCGATCCGACCCAGGAAGGGCTCGCCGCGCTCCAGTCCCACCTCCGCCGCCTCGGGCGCGTCAACCCGCAGGCCAGCGTCGACCAGATCGTGACCGGGATGCAGCAGGCGCTCGGGCCGCAGGTGATCCGCATCGACGGCGTCAGCCCGGCTTCACACTTCGCCCAGGTGATGGTCGAGGCTGACTATCGGATGAAGCTGATCGGCATCGGGATGGAGCGGCCTCCGGTGAAGATGAGCACCTGGATCGAGCTGGCGAGCTCGTCGAGCATCGCCGCCAACGCCCTCCGGCGCTGGTACTTCGTCCCCGACTACCAGTGCGTCCGCGTCTCCGAGGACGACATGGCGATCGAATTGGTCGGCCGGGGCCTCAAGCTCGTCGGGGCCGACGAGGTCGTCCTCCCCGACGGCCGGCGGATGTCAGCCGATCGTGCCGACCGGGCGAGCAAGACGTTCACCGACACGTTCACCAAGAAGTATCCGGAGATCGCCGCCCGGACGCCGGTCTACGCCCAGCTCCGCAACCTCTTCGACCTCGCCGTGGCCGCCGCGTACCTCCAGCAGCACGATGCCTACGGCCTCACCGGCTGGTCGGCCGCGGGGCTCCGCGACGAGAAGACCTGCCCGGTCGACGGGCTCGTGGCCCCCGCCGCGGTTGAGCCGGCGGTGCACGCCGTCTGGAAGGGGAGCCGGCTGCTGACGCCGATCGGCGGTGGCGTGACGCTCGAGCCGCGGCGTGCCCTCGACCCGCCGAATCTCCTCATGGACGAACAGGGCACGGTCGGTCGGGCCCATGCCGACGCCAACGTCCTGCCCGCCGGCCGCTGGTGGTGGGACTGATTGTCGCGGCTGCGGAGCGCTCCATGGCCTCCGCCGCCTCGCGCTGCCGGAGCCACAGCCGTCGGTGCGAGGGGAAAGGCGCGAGGGGCGTCTCTCCTCTGTCGAGCCCGAGCTGAGGTCTGTCGACGTCGACTCCTTGACGATCCCGGGTCGATACCGGCGCCCAGAGACGCGGGGCGTGCCAAACGTCCCCGCCCTCGATCCCCGGTCGCTCAGACCTTGACGCGCTCGAGGTACTCGCCGGTCCGGGTGTCGATCTTGATCGTGTCACCCTGCTCGATGAACGCCGGCACCACGACCTCGGCCCCGGTCTCGAGCTTCACCGGTTTGGTGAGGTTGGTCGCGGTGTTGCCGCGGATCGCCGGTTCGGCGTATTCGACCTTGAGCATCATGTGATTGGGGGGCTCCATCGAGATCGGATTGCCGTTGTACAACAGCATCGAGCAGACGGTCCCCTCCTTGATCCACTTCCAGGAGTCGTCGACCTGCTCCTTGGAAAGCTCGTACTGCTCGTAGTTGGCATTGTCCATGAAGACGAACTGCTCCCCTTGCTTGTAGAGGAACTGGGCGTCGATCGTGGCGATGTCGGCGGCATCGAGCGAATCGCCGCTCTTGTAGGTCCGATCGAGGACGGTGTTGCGGAGGAGGTTCCGCAGCTTGCACTTGTACAACGCCTGGCCCTTGCCCGGCTTGACGAAGTTGCACTCGATCATGATGTACGGGTCGCCGTCGATCTGGACCTTGAGACCCTTCTTGAATTCGCTGGTGTTGTAGGCTGGCACGGCGGCAGTCACCTCCAGGGCGTTTTTCTCCCCCGGCTGCCGCGCGTATGCTTTGGCGGTGCGGGGCGTCCGCCGCGCTGTCCGGCGGCGTCGGGAAGCGACAAGCGTCGCCGCGGTCGGGGCGGATGTCAACGTCGGCCCCCACCCCTGCCCGTTCCCGTCCGCCGCGTGGCTGCCATGGCCGTCTCGACCCCTGTTTCCACCGCGCCGCCGCGCTGGCAGAGGCTCCTGGCCGACGCGATCCGTGACCCGGCCGAATTGTGCCGGGTCCTCGGGCTCGATCCGGCAGTGGCGGGGCGCGGCGGCGGATTCCCGCTGCTCGTCCCGCGCGCGTTCGTCGCCCGGATGCGCCGGGGCGATCCCGAGGATCCGCTCCTCCGGCAGGTGTTGCCGGTGGTGGAAGAGGAGCGGGTGGTGGCCGGCTTCGGCGCCGACCCGTTGAACGAGGCGGCGGCGCTGGCCGCACCGGGGCTGGTGCGGAAATACGCCGGGCGCGCCCTCGTGCTGCTCACCGGCGGCTGTGCGGTCAACTGCCGCTACTGCTTCCGCCGCGAGTTCCCCTACGCCGACCAGGGCGTCGCCGGGTATCCGACGGCGGCCCTCGCGGCGATCGCCGCCGACGCCTCGCTCGACGAGGTGATCCTCTCCGGGGGTGATCCGCTTCTCGTCGACGACGACCGTCTGGCGGCCGTCGTCCGGGACCTCGACACCATCGCCCACCTCCGCCGCCTCCGGATCCACACCCGTCTGCCGGTCGTCCTTCCGGAACGGGTGACCGACGGTCTCGTCGGGCTGCTGCGGGCCACGCGATTGACCACGGTCGTGGTCCTCCACGTCAATCACCCCGCCGAGCTCGACGACACGGTCGCCGCCGCCGCCGCGCGCCTCGCCGGGGCAGGGTGCGTGCTGCTCAACCAGGCGGTGCTGCTGGCCGGCGTCAACGACGACGTCGGCACGCTTGCCGCGCTGTCGAAGCGTCTGCTGTCGATCGGTGTCGTTCCCTACTACCTGCATCTCCTCGACCGTGTCGCCGGGGCGGCCCATTTCGCCGTCGCCGACGACGACGCCCGGCGCCTGCTCGCGGAGCTGCAGGCCGCGCTTCCCGGCTACCTCGTGCCGCGTCTGGTGCGCGAGGTTCCCGGAGAGGCAGGCAAACGGTGGATCCCAGCCGCTGCCGAGGGCGGGAGTGGATCGGAGCCGCCCGGCGGGTAGAACGGTGCCAGCCCGGACACGGGCGGAGGAGGTGGCTGATGAAGGTTCTGGTGGCGGTCGACGGTTCCCCGGCGTCGCTCGACGCGGTCTCCCTGGCGGGGGCGCTGGTCGATCCGGCCGTCGACGAGGTGGCGATCTATTTCTCGCCGGCCGAGCTCACCCGCCGGCTTCCCTGGGGGCCGCAGCTCGTCGAAGGGGCGACGGCGGCGCTGTTCACCGAGGCCTGTGGCAGGCTCCCCACGGGGATGGCCCGCCAGCCGGAGGCGATCGTGAGCGTCAAGTCCCCCGCGGTCGGGATCCTCGAATCGGCTTCGGGCTGGAAGGCCGATCTGATCGTCGTCGGCTCGCGCGGGACCGGGTCGCTCGAACGGCTGCTGCTGGGGAGCGTGTCGCGTGCGGTCGTCCATGGCGCGCAGTTGCCGGTGCTCGTGGTCCGTGCCGCCCCCGCGGCGGGGCTGAAGGTGCTCGTCTGCCACCATCCCGCCAGTGCCCCGGCGCTGGCCTCCGCGCTCGGCCGGCTCCACTGGCCGACCGGCACCACCGGGCGGACGATCGCCGTCGCCGAGTCGCTCCTCGCCGCACCGCTGCCGCCGTGGGTCCAGCAACGCGTCCGCGATCCCGACACGGCCGCGATCGCCCGCGCGTGGGAGGCGGAGCACGATTCCGAGGTGGCGGGCATCACCGGCCGGGCACGCGCATTCGCCGCCACGCTGCCCGCGGCGCTGGGGGGCGGGGAGCCGGTGGTGCTCGAGGGCAATCCCGGGGATCGGATCAACGCCTACACGCGCAGCGAAGGGATCGACCTGGTCGTGGTCGGCCGAACCCCGGCCGACACGCTGTCGCGGTGGCTCCTGGGAAGCACGTCGGAGGCGGTCCTCTCGGGTAGTCCGGCGAGCGTGCTGCTGGTCCCGGTCTACAAGGCGGCGACCTGACCAGGCGGCGGCCGCTGGCCGGCGACGGCCGTCAGGCCGCGCCCTGGAGCCGGGCCACGAACGCGGCGTAGTCGGCGGCGGTGTCGATCCCGCGCGTCGGATGGTCGACCGCGGCGGCGGCGATCGGGATGCCGGCCTCGACGACGCGGAGCTGCTCGAGGCTCTCGAGCCCCGCCAGCCGCGACGGGGGAAGATCGTCCCAGGCCTCGAGCACCGCCCGGCGGTAGGCATAGAGGCCGACATGCTGCCAGTAGAGCGGCGGCGACGCGCTCAGCAGGTCGTCGGTCCAGTCGCGCGCCGCGGGGACCGGGGCCCGGCTGAACGTGATCGCGCGCCAGGCGTCGGGGAGCGCCGCTCCGGGCACAAGGCCGGCCGGCGGCGGATCGCGCCACGGCGTCAACACCGCCTTGACGACCGACGGCTTCGCCAGATCGGCGGCCGAGCGCAGCGGCGTCACGAGCGTCGCCATCCCGGCAGAATGGCAACGCCCGAGCAGCGCGATCGCGGCGCCGACGGCGGCGGGGGAGATCTCGGGCTCGTCACCCTGGAGATTGACGACGATATCGGCCTCTGGCAGTCGTGGCAGCGCCTCGACGATCCGCGCGGTGCCGCTCGGCGCGTCGGGGGAGGTCATCTCGGCGCGTCCGCCCGCGGCGCGGATCGCGCCGGCGATCTCGGCATCGTCGGTGACCACGACGACCGTCGCGCCCGGGACGGCCGCGGCGGCGGCGCGGAACGTGTGGACCACCAGCGGGAGGCCGGTGTCGGCCAGGAGCATCTTCCGTGGCAGCCGCTGGCTGGCGAGACGGGCAGGGATGACGACGAGCGTTCTGAGTTCCGGCATCCGTGCGCTCCTTGTGACCGCGGCAACGTAGCCTCGCCCGGCCGTGGCGGGCAACGCGCTGGTCAGCGCGTCAGCCTGGCGCCGGCGGCGGCAGGCGGGGCGGTTCGCGGTCGTCCTTGAGTGCGACGCCGCTGATTCCACGCGCCCGGGCCTCGCGGAGCAGCCAGAGGAGCGTGGCCGCCGCAGCCGCGGGGGGCAGGCCGCCGGGGTGGATATTGGAGACACAGTTGCGCTCGGCGTCGGTCCGGCCGGGGCGTGGGTCGTGGACGAAATAGGCGCCGAGGCTCGCCGGGGCGGTGAGGCCGGGGCGCTCCCCGAGCAGCACCAGCGCCAGCCGCGCGGCGAACAGCTCGCCGATCTCGTCCCCCAGCGCGACCCGCCCACGGGGCACGACGACCACCGGCGCGATCCGCCAGCCGTCAGCCGCCAGCGACGGCAACAGCGCGCGAGCGAGCGCCGGAGCGTGGGCTTCCGCCGCCGGGGCCGACAGGCCGTCGGAGACGATGCAGACGATGTCGTGCGCGCGGCGGGAAGTGTCGTGGTCAGCGACGAGCCGGGCACGGGCGGCGGGGGCGAGACGCCGGCCCAGATCGGGGCGGAGGAGATGGGTCCGGCGGTCGGTGGCCTGCGACTCGGCCACGACCGCCGGCCAGCCGGATGCGGTGATCCGCTCGGCGACGGCGACGGCGTCGAACGGGGCGAGCACCGCGTCGCGGGCCCGGGCATGGTCGAGCGACAGGGCCAACAGCGCCGCAGTGGTGAGACTGTCCCCCGCGCGCCCGAGGGCGACTCGCGCCGGCGTCAGTCCCGCCAGTGGCGGCCACGGCCGGCTGCCCGGCTGGGTCACCGCGCCGCCGGGGCCGGCGTCGTCGCTCATCGGGGAATCACCGCGGTGCTGGCCAGCCCGGGAAGCGCCGGTAGCCTCGCGGCGAGGCGATGGGCCGGCTCGGGGGCGAGGCGCCCGGCGCCGTCGAGGATGCCGACCTCCGTCGCCCAGGCTTCGAACTCCGGCGCCGGGCGGAGGCCGAGTGCCTGCCGCAGCGCCGCGGCGTCGTGGTACGAGGTCGAGACGTAGTTGAGCATGATGTCGTCGCCGCCAGGGACACCCATCACGTAGCTGCACCCCGCCGTGCCGAGGAGGAACAGCAGCCCGTCGAGGTCGTCGGGGCCGGCGTCGGCATGGACGGTGTGGCAGACGTCGCAGCCCATCGGCAGGCCGAGCAGCTTGCCGCAGAAGTGGTCTTCGAGCCCGGCCCGGGTGATCTGCCGGCCGTCGGCGAGGTACTCCGGGCCGATGAACCCGACGACCGTGTTGACCAGCAACGGCCGGAAGCGCCGGGCCACGCCGTGGGCACGGGCCTCGAGCGTCTGCTGGTCGACGCCGTGGTGGGCACCGGCCGAGAGGCACGACCCCTGCCCGGTCTCGAAGTACATCACATGGTCACCGACCGTGCCGCGGCCCAGCGCCCGCGCCGCCTCCTCCGCTTCGGCGAGCATCGCCAGCGTGATCCCGAACGAGCGGTTGGCCGCCTCGGTGCCGGCGATCGACTGGAACACCAGATCCACCGGGGCACCACGCTCGAGCGCCTCGAGCTGCGTGGTCACGTGGGCGAGGACGCACGACTGCGTCGGGATCCGCCAGGCGGCGATCCATTCGTCGAGCAGGCGCAGGAGCGTGACCACGCGATCGACGCTGTCGGTGGCGGGATTGATGCCGATCACGGCGTCGCCGCAGCCGTGCGCCAGGCCGTCGAGGATCGCGGCGGCGATCGGCAGCGGGTCGTCGGTGGGGTGGTTGGGCTGGATGCGGACGGCGAGCCGCCCGGGCAGGCCGACCGTGTCGCGGAATCGGGTCACGACCCGGCATTTCCGCGCCACCAGGATCAGGTCCTGGGCGCGCATCAGCTTGCTGACCGCGGCCGCCATCTCCGGCGTGATGCCGGCGGCGACGGCGGCCAGTACCGTGCCGTCGGTGTACGGGTCGAGGAGCCACTCGCGAAATCCACCGACGGTGAGATGCGACAGCGGCGCGAAAGCCGCGTTGTCGTGGGTGTCGAGGAGCATCCGCGTGACGTCGTCGTCCTCGGCGGGGATCAGCGGTTCGGCGAGGAATCGCGCGAGGGGCACGTCGGCGAGGACGAACCGGGCGGCGATCCGCTCCTCTTCGGCGCCGGCGGCGATCCCTGCCAGTTCGTCGCCGCTGCGCGGGGGGCTGGCGCGCGCCAGCAGCGTCTTCAGGTCGCCGAAGGCGTGGGTCACGCCGCCGAGGGTGGTCGCGTAACGGCTCATGGACGCGGGGGCGGGGTGTGGGGGACGTGAGGATCGACGTGGTGGGCGTCGGCGACGGCGTGGGGATCGATCCGGCGCCGTAGCACTGTCCACCAGGCGATGCCCGCCACCGTCATCACCAGCGTGTACTGCGCCGTGCCCGAGCGCCACCAGGTGGCCGCATCGCCCCGATTGGACCATCCCATCGCCACCAGCGACATCGTCGCCAGGCCGAGTGCCGCCAGCGGCACCCACGGCGCGCCCGGCGCACGCCAGGGCCGCGGCAGGTCGGGCTCCGTCACCCGCAGGCGGAGGAGCGCCACCATCGAGACGATCATCAGCGTCACCGCGCCGAACGCCGACAGCGTGATCAACAGCGTCGTGTCGAGGGCGACGACCGCCGCGGCGCCGATCACGAACGTCGTCAGCAGGGCCACGACGGGCGTGCCGGTCGCCGGGGCGATCCATCCCAGAACGCGGGGCAGGTATCCGGCCCTCCCCATCTCGAGCAGACCCCGTCCGGCGGCGAGGATGATCCCGTTGAGCGAGGCGACCAGGCCGAGCACCCCCATCCCGACCAGCAGCGAAAACAGCGGATGCCCCGCCGCGACGAACTGCCCCAGTGCCAGCGGTAGCGGGTTGTCGGACAGCGGTGCGCCGGCGCGCGGCACGACGCCGCCCTCCACGCCGGCGACGAGGTCGGCCGGCGCGTACACGACCCGTTCCCAGCCGCCGACCCCGACGGCACCGAACAGCACGACGACCGACAACACCACGAGCGTGACCAGGGCCGCGCCGAAGCCGCGCGGGATGTCGCGGTGCGGGTCGCGCGTCTCCTCGGCCGCGTTGGCGACCCCCTCGATCGCCAGATAGAACCAGATCGCGAACGGGATCCCGGCGAACACGCCTCCCACGCCGTGCGGCAAGCCGTTGGCGGCGAACGCCTCCCAGCGGAAGTGCGGCAGCGCCAGCCCGGCAAACAGCACCAGCTCGCCGACTGCCAGGAGCGTGACGGCGAATTCCAACAGCGCCGCCTGTCGGACGCCGACGACATTGACCACCGTGAACAATGCCAGGACCACCAGCGCCGCGGGGCGCTGACCGACGGCGGGTGCGAGGGTGGCGACGTAGCTGCCGATCGCCATCGCGATCGCCGGCGGGGCGAGGACGAACTCCACCGCCTGGGCGATGCCGGCGAGGAACCCGGCCCCCGGCCCGAGACCACGCACCGCATACACGAACGCCCCACCCGCCCGCGGCAGGGCGCAGGCGAGCTCCAGGTAGCTGAACACGAACGCCGCATACATCGCGGTGACCAGTGCGAATGCCGCGAGCATCCCCAGCGAGCCGGCGACCGGTAGCCCGAGGTTCCAGCCGAAATACTCACCCGAGATGACGTAGCCGACACCCAGGCCCCACAGGGTGAACGGCCCCAGCACGCGGTGCAGCGTCGCCGACGGCGGCGTAGCAGGTTGTGGACGAGTCGAGCTGCCGCCGGGTGCGGCCGCCGGCGATCCGGGCAACCCTTCGTGTTTCCCGCGGTCGCCTGAGTGGGAAAAGGCCACGGAGGGCGTTGTCCACGGGCTGTGAAGGGACGGCGGCATCAGTGGGTGTCCGGGGGCGCTGGGAGTGGCGGCGACGAGTGGCGGACAGACTCCCGCGGCTGGTCGATTGTGGCAGACCGGCCGGTGCCGGGGTCGCCTTGCACGGGATTCACCGGCTGCTAGCATCACAGGTGCCGTTGCAGACGGCCACTTGCCCGAGTGGCGGAATTGGCAGACGCGCAAGATTCAGGTTCTTGTCCAGGTAACTGGGTGGAGGTTCAAGTCCTCTCTCGGGCACTTCCGCGGCCGCTTCGCGCACCGTGATTCCAGGGCCCGGGTCTCTCCCCGCCCCGAAGGCCGGGTCCATCACCGGCCCGTTGTCCGGCCTCAGTCTGCTTGTAGGATGGCTCTCGAGGCTGTAGCTCAGTCGGTAGAGCAGCGGACTTTTAATCCGTCGGTCCAGGGTTCGAGCCCCTGCAGCCTCATTCGGCGGCTCGATCGGGCGCGGCCGGTCGGCTTTTCGTCTCGACCGGGCCGCACGATCGGTTCATGATCGGGGAAACGGAAGCTCCCCGATTCCCGCCCTTCCATGGAGGACGTCGCGATGGTCGCCACGATCACCCCCGCGGTGCTCGCCGATCTCCGTCGCCGGCACGAGCCGGTGACACTCATCGACGTGCGGACGCCCGCCGAATATGGCGAGGTCCACGTCACGGACGCCCGCAACATGCCGCTCGACCGGCTCGATCCGCGTGCCATCGCGAGCTTGGCCGGCACGCGGCCGGTGTACGTGATCTGCAAGTCGGGCGGGCGCAGCCAGAAGGCCTGTGAGCAGTTGCTCGCTGCCGGACTTGGCAACGTGTTCAGCGTCGAGGGGGGCACCGCCGCCTGTGAAGCAGCCGGGGTGCCGGTGGTGCGCGGCCGCAAGGCGATGTCGCTCGAGCGGCAGGTGCGGATCGCCGCCGGGTCGCTGGTCGCCAGCGGAGCGGCCCTGGCGGCCTTCGGACCGGACGCGACCTGGCGTGCGATCGGCGCCGGGCTGGCGGGGTTCGTCGGCTGCGGCCTCGTCTTCGCCGGAGTCACCGACACCTGCGGGATGGCGATGCTCCTGGCGCGGATGCCGTGGAACCAGGCGTCGGGAAGCGGCGCCGCCTGCCGGGTCTGACGTCTCCTCGCCGGCGTCCGCCCATCGCGAGGCACCGCTCGTGGTCGAGGAGCCAGGCCTTCGAGCCCGTGCCGGCCGCGAAGCCGACGAGGGCTCCGCTGCTGCCGATCACCCTGTGGCAGGGGACGACGATCGGCAGCGGGTTTTTTCCATTGGCACCGCCGACCGCGCGGGCCTTGCGGGCATCACCGAGGCGCCGGGCCTGGTCGGCGTAGCTGATCGTGGTGCCGAAGGGGATCGCGCGGAGCACGGCCCAGGCGCGCCGTTGAAACGGCGTGCCCCCGGGATCGAGCGGGATGTCGAACTCCGTCCGCTCACCGGCGAAGTAGGCCGTGAGCTGCTCGGCGGCAGCGCGGAGAATCGCCATCGCTCGCTCGCGCTCCCCGTGGGGATCGCCGTCGAACGCCACAGGCCGCTGCCGGCCGTTCACCCCCCTCACTCCCCACGACACGCTCCGCAACCCGGCTTCGGTGGCGACGAGCGTCAATTCGCCGAGGGGCGAGGGCAGCGTCGCCTCGGCACACGGCGACGTCGGTCGCGGGGGGATGGTGACGGGCATCGATGAAGACTATCCGCGACGCGCCCGTGCCGACACCCCGGCGGAAGATTCAAAGAAACGCCGCCACGTCGTCGACGGCACGCCGCGCCGCACGGATCGCCCCCGCGCTCGACGCCACCAGGCTCCCCACGTCGCCGTGGGCGAACGCGATCGGGCCGAACGGCCGCCGCGCGCGCAGTTGGTGGTTCCTCAACCCCGGTGCCGAGCAGTGGATCGCATGGCCGCGGCGGTAGAGATGGGCCTCGACCGGCGTGATCGCCCCCTCCGGGAAAGCGGCGTGAAGATCGTCGGCCACCGCGGCGGCAAGCGCCCGGCAATGATCGTCGTCGAGGAGCGACTCGCGCGCGTCCTCGGCAAGCGGGACATAGCAGGTGAGGACGTCGCCTCGAGCATCCCCTGACGCCGTGCCGACCCAATCGGCCACGATGCAGTCGGTGAACCGTCGGCCCGGACACCAAGTGTCGTAGCCGAGGCGCGGCACGGGGCGGTCGCAGCGGACGTTGACGACGCAGTAGGGGGCGTAATGGATCCGCTCCATCGCCCCGCGCTGGTCGGCCGGCAGCCCGGCGACGATCCGCGTGGTCACGAATTTGGGGAGGGCGACGATCGCCGCTTTGGCGCGGATCCCGGTGACCTGCTCGCCGGCGACGTAGGTGACCTCGACGCCATGCCCCGCGCGCGACAGCGACAGCACCGTCGCCCCGGTCACCACGCCGACCGACGGCGCCGTGGCGATATCGGCCGCCAGCCGTCGCGCCAGTGCCCCGACGCCGCCGGGCCAAGTGACGCGGCTGTCGGAGCGGTCGGGCCCGGCCCACCAATGGAGCGTGTCGATCGCCAGCGACGCGGCGACGTCGGCTGACGAGCCGCCCCAGTTCGACGGGCAGTAGGCATCCCACCAGCGCCGCACGTGGTCGCCATACGGGGCCAGGAGCGCGGCGAGCGGCGTCGCGTCGTGGCGCTCGTCGTCGGGAGCGAGGGCGAGGAGGTCGCGCCGGCAGGCGGCGAAGTCCTCGCGCACCGCGCGCGGGTAGGGCAGGTGGTCGAGCCCGTCGCCCCAGGTGTCGGGCGTGAACGTCCCCTGGTCGGCGGTGCCATCCCAGCTCGCCACCGGCAGCAGCGGCAGGCCGAGCTCGGCGGCGAGCAGGCCGGCGGCATCACCTCTGCCGACATACGCCGTGCCGACCGAACAGGGGATCCCGCCGAGCGTCGTCGACTGCGCGTGGCCACCGGGGAGCAGCTCCTTTTCGAGAACGACGACGTCGTGATCGCGGCACAGCCGGGCCGCGGAAAGGCCACTGATGCCGCCGCCGAGGATCACGAGGTCGGCGTCGCGCCACCGGCTTGGTCGGGGGAATGCGGCGCCGTCGCGGACCCGGTGGCAGTCGGCATACCGCTCCGAGTCGAGTGCCGTGGCGGAGGGGGCGGCGCTCGAGTGAATCGGGCAACCGGCCAGCACCGGTCCGGCGATCGCGATGCGGAGGGCGTGGCGGCGGGGGGTGCGCATCGGGGGCGTGACCGAGGATCGGCAGTGGCCAACGGCACCGTCATCATCGCCGGTCCGGTGATCTCCCGCCACGGTCGGCACCCGTGGCGGTCAGGGGATCTTGATCGAGACGCGGCTCGACCCCAGTCGGGTGAAATCCCTTTCGTTGAACGACAGCAATCGCTGGCAACCGCGCCGCCCGGCGGCCACGAGGCCGCTCGCCATCGGCCTCGACGACCAATTCCGTACCCGGCGTCATCCCGAGGCGATCACGCAGCGGCTTGGGGACGACGATCCGGCCGGCCTTGTCGATGGTAATTTTCATGCCAACTTGGTATTTCAGCGACCGTCGACAGGCAAAGTTGCAGGCCGTCCTTGGCGGAGAGCAGTCATGAGCGTTGGGGAATTGATCTCCGAGTCCGGCGGTTCCCCGAGGCGGCACGTGTGGGGGCGGCTGCCGCGACGGAGCCTGACCGCCATCGCCATCGCCGCGATGGCCGCGTCGGCCCATGCCGGCGACACCGCGATGAGCGACTGGCCCCACTGGCGCGGGCCGACTGGTAACGGCGTGTCGCCCGACGCCACGCCGCCGGTCGAGCTCGGCCCCGACAACAACCTCCGCTGGAAGACGGCGATCCCCGGGCGCGGCTCGTCGTCGCCGGTGGTCCTCGGGCCCGACGTGTTCGTGACCAGCGCCGTGCCCGTCGCGGGGAAGCAGGGGGAGCTCGACTTCCGCCTGTTCTGCCTCGACCGCGCCACCGGGCAGGTGCGCTGGTCGCGGACCGCTGTCGCCGCCGTGCCGCACGAGGGCACCCACCAGACACACGGCTTCGCCTCCGCATCGCCGTGCACCGATGGCCAGCGCGTCTACGCCCACTTCGGCTCGCGCGGGCTGCACTGCTTCTCGCGCGACGGCGAGGCGCTGTGGCAGCGCGACTTCGGCGACATGCGAATCCGCAACGGGTTCGGCGAGGGGAGCTCGCCGACGCTCGTCGATGGGATGATCCTCGTGCCCTGGGATCACGAGGGGCCCTCGGCGCTCCACGCGCTGGATGCCACGACCGGCCGAACGGTGTGGGAAACGCCCCGCGACGAACCGACTGCGTGGGCGACGCCTCTGGTCGCGACCGACCGCGCGGGGGGCAAGCAGGTGGTGATGAACGGCCAGCGCGCCGCGCGCGGCTACGACCTCGCTACCGGCAAGGAACTGTGGCGCTGCGGTGGGCAGACGGAGCGCCCCTGCGCGTCGGCAGTCGCCGCCGACGGCGTGGCGATCGTCGCCAGCGGGTTCCGTGGGGCGTTCATCGGCGCTTTCGATCTCTCTGGCCGCGGCGAGCTGGCGGCCGGGAGCGGCGTGCTCTGGACCCGTTCGAGCAACACCCCTGATGTCGGCTCACCGCTGCTCTCGGGGGACCGCGTCTATTACTACAAGGAGAAAACCGGCCTGCTGACCTGCATCGACGCCCGGACCGGGGCGCCGCACTACGAGGCGGCGCGGATCCCTGGCGTGGGACGGACCTATGCCTCGCCGGTCGCCGCCGGCGGGCACGTTTACCTCACCGATCGCGGCGGCGCGATCACCGTGATCCGCGACGCTCCCGCGCTCGAAGTCGTCGCCACCAACGACATTGGCGAGGGAGTCGATGCCACGGCCGCCCTGGCCGGCCGCGAAGTTTTCATCCGTGGCGAGGGGCACCTGTTCTGCTTTGCTCGTCCGTGAGGGACGGCTCGGCGGCGTCGCCGCTGCCGGCGGCGCTGTGGCGTTTCTTCCGCCGCGCCCGCCATACGGCCTGACCGGCAAGGGCACTGCCGGCGATGCCGGCCATCGCCCAGGTCGAGGGCTCCGGGACGGCGGTGCTGAAGATCGAGACGCCACGGTTGGAGTAGTCGAGTACGGCGAGCGTCTGTGTACCGGGGTCCCACGCGAAATCGTAGGCCCCGGTGGCGCTCGACGGCGGCGCGGTGCCGTTGAGAAACGTCCACGTCGGCGTGATCGTCGAACCGCTGGTGGTCGTGAACTTGACCACGTTGGTCGGGGACTGCCCCTGGATGGTCCGATCGTTGAAGATCAGCAAGTCACCCGAGTAGTTGTTGACGAAGTTGCCGAACGTGCTCGAGACGACCGCGTTCATGAACCCGAGATTCGTGACGATCGCATTGGTCGCCGTCAACGCGACGATGACGTCCGATTGGCCGTTGACATTGCTCGTCGGCCCCCTGACGGTGTTCGCGCCGGTCCGGTTGGCGCGGCTGACGCTGTTGTTGACCCGTGTGTAGAGGTCCCCGGTCGTGGGATCGAACGCGATGTCGCGCCAGGTCGTCGACGTCGGATTGGTGTTGATGATCATGCCCTGCTGGGCACCAGGTGGGACGTTTGCGGTCGTTGTGTAGATTGATGACCCGGAGACTGAATCGTTGAGGAAACGGCGTCCCTGCCCCTGCGTCACCCAGGCCAGCCCACCGCCCTGGGCAGGATTTCCCTGAAAGCCGGGATCGAATGCCGGCCCGGCCATGCCGCGCGTCGTGCCGATATTGGCGGTGGTCGTTCCCGAAGCCGAGAGGTCCCACATCTTCTGGTTGGTGGTGGAAAACGCCTGGATGCCGGTGGCGGTGTTGGCTCCCGAGTCGAACGACGCGCCGAGGATGGAGCCGCTGATCGACAGACCTGTGTAGCCGCGCGAGCTTCCCACACTACTGATCGTGCCGAATGGGGTCGAGTACGCCGCCGTGAGCACACCTTGCTGGGTGGCGTTGGTGATCTCGACGAGCGATGTGGTGGTCACCGTCGCGCTGCCGTTGAACCCGGCAACCCACAGCCGCGAGCCGTTCCAGGCGACGGCTGCCGGATTACTGCCGATGAACGACGGATTGGCGGCTCCGCTCGTCGCCCCGAGATCGAACCGGGCGATCTCGTAGAGGCCGATCTGGGCATGGACGGGCGCCCCGGCCAGGGCCAGCGAGAGCACGGCGATCGTGATCGGCGCCGCGTGGAACCGGCCGACAGTTGCATTGAGCATCGTGAAAACGCGGCCGCGCGTTTGAGCCCCCGAAACCTTCCTGACATGACGGTCCGTCATCTCCATCTCCTTGGAAACGTGGCGGGTAGAAACCTCTCATGGACGGTCGCCGAAGCACGGTCCGGATGATCTCCCGGACCGATGCCTGGTCGGTTTTCAAAAGCGGTTGATCTGTGCAGCGCGGTCATCGGCCGCGCGGATTCCACGGCGGCGCGCCCGCCCGGATGCCTTCCGCGCGAGACGATCGCCGGCTCATGGCGCGCAGCCGGCTTTCAGGCGGCCGACGGCGCGACTGTAATCACCGGAGCCTTGCCCGCGGGCGTGGTCCGGCCGCACGACGGCGGCGCGGCAACGCTCACGGGCGAGGGTGCCGGAAAAACGTGGAAAACTCGGTGGAACGTCGTATCGGTGCTGCGCAGTGCCTCCTAGGACGGTTGGCCAACCGTCGCCCACCGGTTCAAGCCGGTGGGACCACGGTTCAGGACATCTCCGGCCGTCCCCCGCGCGATGACGCGCCGGGCAGACGAAGATCCCGAGGAGCGATAGGCAAACGGCGTGCCCGGAAGCTGGGTAATCCGAACAGCCGAGCCAAGTCGCCGTGCAGGAAGCGACTTATGGCTCACGCTCGTCCGAGGTCGCGTGTCGGATCGAGCGGGGCTCGATTGCCTCTGTGGAGCGAATCACTCCGCATCGACCTTGCCGCGCGAGGCGATTCACCCCAGACGGCGGGGCCTCTCGCGAGGGACCTGACAGATCGTTCAGCGATCGAATCGCGGTGTTCACGCGACCTGCGCCGGCTTCGAGTGTCCCCCCGCTTACGGTACGGCGATTGCTGAGCCAGCAGTGCCCCGACGCGTCCAAAAGCGCCTGGCACCGAAGGCCACCGCCAAACGCGGCGATTCGCTGCGCTGCCCGCGGGGTCAAGGGGGAGACGAATCGGCAAGTCAACTGTTACCCGTCCGCGCACAGGACCCGCGAAGCCCCGCGCCGTCGGCCCCACGTACCCCACGGAGTGATCCGGATGCCCGAAGCTGAAGACTTCCCCTTCCGAACGCGCCGCGCACGCGGCCCGAGCCGACCGACACCGACGGCGTGGCTGCTCGCCTTGGCAGCGTTCGCGCTTGCCCCGCCGGTCACCGGCCACGCTGCGTCCCCCGAGCTGCGCGGCACGTGGCTGACCACGACCTCCTCCGACGACCTCGCGCAGGGCAACGTCTCGACCACCATGGCGACGCTCCGCGGAGTCGGCCTCAACACCGTCTACGTCGAGGCCTGGAAGAACGGCTACACCAACTTCACCTCGCCGACGCTCACGGCGGTCACCGGGACGACATCGCTCAATCCGAGCCTCGCCGGGCGGAATCTCCTCTCCGAGACGCGCTCCGCCGCCGCCGCCAACGGCCTGGTGCACGGCGCCTGGTTCGAATACGGCCTCGCCGCCGGGTTCGGCAACCCGAGCAACCCCCTGGCGATCAAGGCCCGCGACAACGGCTGGCTCCTCCAGGACAGCGCCGGCAACTACACCAACGCGAGCAACGGCTTCTCCTGGATGAATCCGCTCGTGCCGCAGGTGCGGAACCTCATCAAGGGGATCGCCGTCGAAGCGGTGCAGCAATTCGACCTGCAGGTGATCCAGTTCGACGACCGGCTCGCCTGGCCGGTGCAATTCGGCTACGACTCGGTGACCCGCGCGGCCTACCTCCAGGAGACCGGCCGCAACCTCCCCACCAGCGCGACCGACGCGCAGTTCGTCGCCTGGCGGCAGGGGAAGATGCAGGCCTTCGCGACCGAGCTCCACGACGCGATCCGCGCCGCCAAACCCGATGTCGTGATCTCGCTGGCGCCGGCCGTGCTCAACGTCAGCTCCGCGAACCTCAACGCCAAGTGGTCCGACTGGGTCGCCGCCGGGCTGTATGACGAGGTGGTGCCGCAGGTCTACCGGACCACGATCGCCTCGTTCAACGCCGACTGGCCCGCGCAGGTCACGGGGATGGGAAGCCGCACCGGCGACCTCGCCGGCGGGCTGCGGATCCTCGGCACCGGCTCCGCCACGCCGTGGAACGATCTCCGCCAGATGATCGACCGGACGCGGCAAGATGCCACCGGCCACTCGCTGTGGTACAGCGAAGGGGTGACGCGCAGCGGCACCGGCGGCTACCTCCCCGAGCTCACCGCCTACTACGACGTCGCCGCGACCGGGCCGGCGGCCAATCCACTCTTCCAGTCGATCCGCTGGGCGGGGGCGGGAGGAGGAGGCGGCGCCGGCACGTGGGGCACACTCGACGCCACCTGGACCGCGCGCTCGACCGTGTGGTTGCCGACGGCGCGCGGGATCTTCGACGGGACGGGGGGCACGGTCACCGTGTCCGGGAGCCAGCGCGTCGAGGGGGGGCTGCAGTTCGCCACCGGCGGCTATCTGGTGACCGGTGGGACGCTGGCGCTCGGTGGGCTGTCGCGGTCGCTCAACCGGATCGCCGTCGAGGGCACGGGGACGGCGACCGTCGCCAGCCGGCTCGTCGGCAGCGCCGGCCTGACGAAGTCGGGATCGGGGACGCTCGTCCTGTCGGCTGGTGCTTCGAGTGGCGTGGCCGGGGGGCTCGCCGTCGAGGCGGGCACGCTCGTCCTCAGCGGCAGCCACTCCTTTGCCGGCGGTGCGGCGGTCAGCGGCGGACGGCTGCTGGTCAATGGCGATGCCGGCGGCGCGACCGGCGCCGTGAGTGTGATCGGGGGCACGCTGGGCGGCACGGGGATCCTCGGCGGGAGCGTGACGGTCGGTGCCGGCGGCGTGATCGCCCCCGGTGACGGGATCGAATCGCTCTCCACCCGATCGCTGTCGCTGGGCAGCGGCGCATTGGTCTCCCTCGAGATCGACGCCGCCGCGGCGGCCGCCGCGCGCGCCGACCTCATCGTCGTCGACGGCAACCTGACGCTGTCGGGCACGGTGGGGCTGTTCCTCGCCGACCTCGCCCCGGCGACCGATCTGGCCATCGGCACTCGCCTCGCCCTGATCAACTACACCGGCACCTGGAACGGCGGCCTGTTCACCTTCGGGAGTAGCACGCTAGCCGACGGTGCCTGGTTCACGTCCGGCACCCGGCAGTGGCAGATCGACTACGACGACTCGACCGGCGCGGCGAACTTCGCCACCGACCAGCGTGCCGGAGGGTTCGTCACGATCACTGCCGTCCCGGAGCCGGGGGCGATCACGCTCGCCGCGGCCGGGGCGGCGCTCGCGGCGTGGAGGATCGCGCGCCGGCGTCGCGATTCGCCGGCGGCCGGTCGGCAGGGCCGCGGGCCGCCGGGGCGCTTCAGCCGCCGGCCAACTCGGCCAGCGGACGGGTGAGGACGTCGGCGGGGGTGAACCCGCGAACGCGGAGCTCGCGGATCGCCAGGCCGCCGCTGCGCTTCGCGAGCCGCTTGCCTGCGGGATCGCAGACCAGATCCGCGTGGCACCACGCCGGCGACGGCCAGCCGAGCGCCTCGGCGAGCAGGATCTGCCGCGCGGTGCTCGAGAGCAGGTCGGCCCCCCTCACCACCTCGGCGATCCCCATCGCATGGTCGTCGGCGACGACCGCCAATTCGTAGGCGGCCAGGTCGTCGCGCCGCCAGACGATGAAGTCGCCGAAGTCGACGCCGGCGACGCGGGTCACGGTGCCCTGAAGGGCGTCGGAAAACGCCACCACCCGGCCGTCGGGCACGCGGAAGCGCCACGGCACGCCGCCGGGAGCAGTTGCCCGCGTCCGCTCCGTCGGCCGCAGGGCCGGGGGAAAGATCGGCTCGCCTCCGTCGGGGGAGTCGTGGGGCGCGGTGGCCGCCTCCTCGACGTCGCGCCGCGAGTGGGGGCTGGGGTAGATCGCCCCCGCCGCCTCGAGCCGCCGCCAGACGTCGAGAAACCACGCCGTCCGCCCGCTTTGCCGGTAGGGGGCGTGCGGCCCGCCGACGTCGGGGCCCTCGGTCCACCCGAGGCCGAGCCAGCGGAGGTCGTCGAGCGCGGCGGTGACGTATTCCTCGCGGCAGCGCGGGGCGTCGAGGTCCTCGATCCGCATCACGAGCCCCGCTCCCCGGGACCGGGCCGCGGCCAGCGCGAAGGTCCGGGCGTGGCCGACGTGGAGCAGCCCGGTCGGCGTCGGGGCGAGCCGGCCGCGGAGCGGTGCGACGGCGCCTGCCGTGGCGTTCACATCAACCACCACGATCCGGTCGCGAGGACGTAGGCCCCCAGCGCCAGGTTCGTGCCGGCGTGGGCGAGGATGCAGTCGATCGGCTGGCGCGTCCGGGAGGCGATCCAGCTCACCGCGGGAAACCACACTGCGGCGGCGAGCGCCTCGGGCGGATGCGTAGCGACGCCATACACGGCCGCGGCCGCGAGGACGACCGCCGACAGCGTGCCGAACGGCACCCGCCAGAACTCCTCGTTGACGACGTAGCGCGTGAGGAACCCGCGCACGAACAGCTCCTCGGCGATCGGCACCGCGACGACCAGCCCGAGGGCGCGCACCGCGAGAAACGGCCAGGTCGCCGCGCTTCCCGCGCCGAACGCGGTGAACGGATCGAACCCCTCCCGGGCCCCGAAGCCGAGATCCCAGCCGCTCCCGCGCTGGAGCGTGGCCAGGATCACCCACGGCACGACCAACGCCACGCCCGCCAGCGCCGTCCACCACGTCGGCCGGCCGAGCCACCGCACCAGGTCGCGGCCGCACCAGCCGATCGCGGCGAGCGTCGCCGCGACCTGGAGGGCGTAGGCCCAGGGGTAGGCCGCCCACGGGATGCCGAGCGTGGCGGCGAGCCCGCCGCCCTCCGCCGAGGGGAGAAACGAGCCGGCGACCATGTATGTCACGAGCGGCGCCAGGCAGGTCACCCATGGCGCCCGGGGGCCGTGATCGGGCAGCGCCGTGGCGCCGTCGGCCGGAGGCGGTGCCCCGGCGCCGGGACGGGGCGGATCACCGGGGGCGGGAACAGACGGGGTCATCAGCGTCTCGTGGGGCCGGAATGGGCGGAAGACTCCCCCCGGCCGGTTGGCCGGGCGGGTCGTAACGGCGGGGGCGCTGCCTCCGCCTGTCCGGCGGGGAGAGAGCCGAGTATATTCCCGGAGTCTTTCCCTCCTTGAAACCGCGGGATTCTCCGCGGTTCCCCCCTTTTCCCCGCCGCAGGTGGATCGAGCTCTCCATGGATCTTTCCAAGCTCCGCAACATGGGCATCTCCGCCCACATCGACTCCGGCAAGACGACCCTCTCGGAGCGGATTCTCTACTACGCCGGCCGCATCCACCGCATCCAGGAGGTCAAGGGCGGGGGCGACGGGGCGACGATGGACTACATGGATCTCGAGCGTGAGCGCGGGATCACGATCACCAGCGCCGCCACGAGCGTGAAGTGGGGCGACTGCGACATCAACCTCATCGACACCCCCGGCCACGTCGATTTCACCGTCGAGGTCGAGCGTAGCCTGCGCGTCCTCGACGGCGCGATCCTCGTGCTCTGCGCCGTCGGCGGTGTCCAGAGCCAGTCGATGACCGTCGACCGGCAGATGAAGCGCTACAAGGTGCCGCGGCTGGCGTTCGTCAACAAGATGGACCGGACCGGCGCCAATTTCGAGCGCGTCGTCAAGCAGCTCCGCGAGAAGCTCGGCTGCGACGCCGTCCCGATGCAGATCCCGATCGGCAAGGAAGACAAGCTCCAGGGGGTGATCGACCTGGTGGCGATGAAGGCGATCCACTTCGACGGCGACAACGGCGAAACCGTCCGCGTCGAGCCGATCCCCGCCGACCTCACCGCGGCGGCGAAGGACGCCCGCCACGCGATGCTCGAGAGCCTGGCGATGTATTCCGACACGCTGATGGAGAAGCTCCTCTCCGAGGAGCCGGTCTCCGAAGACGAGATCCATGCGGTCGTCAAGCAGGCGCTGCAAAACCAGAGCATCACGCCGGTGTTCTGCGGCTCGGCCTACAAGAACAAGGGCGTCCAGCCGCTGCTCGACGCAGTCGTCCGCTACCTCCCCAACCCGGTCGAGCGGAAGGTGATCGCCAAGAAGTGGGACAAGCCCGACGAGGCGTTCGACCTCGTGCCCGATCCGAAGAAGCCGCTGGTGGCCATGGCCTTCAAGATCGTCGACGACCCCTACGGCCAGTTGACGTTCATGCGGATCTACCAGGGCTCGATCTCCAAGGGCGAGGCCTACATCAACCAGCGCACGAGCCAGAAGCAGCGATTCAGCCGGATCGTGCGGATGCACGCCGACAAGCGCGAGGAAATCGATACCGCCGAGGCCGGCGACATCGTCGCGGTGATGGGTGTCGATGCGGCCAGCGGCGACACCTACGCCTCGGAGCAGAAGTACTGCACGCTCGAGAGCATGTTCGTGCCCGAGCCGGTCATCAAGATGGCGATCACGCCGACCAACCGCGACGGCCTCGACAAGCTCGGCAAGGCGCTGCAGCGCTTCACGCGCGAGGATCCGACGTTCCGGATGAGCACCGACGAGGAGACCGGCGAGACGCTGATCGCCGGGATGGGTGAGCTCCACCTCGACATCTACGTCGAGCGGATCAAGCGCGAGTTCAAGGTCGAGGTCGAGGTCGGCGCCCCCAAGGTCAGCTACCGCGAGGCCCCCACCAAGGGCACGGCCTACGACTACAAGCACAAGAAGCAGACCGGTGGTTCGGGCCAATACGCCCACATCATCGGCCACCTCGAGCCGCTCCCCGAGGACACTCCCGAGAACTTCATCTTCGAGGATGCAGTCGTCGGCGGCCGTGTGCCGCGCGAATACATCCCGTCGGTCGAGAAGGGCTTCCGGGCGGTGCTCGACAAGGGGCCGATCGCCGGGTTCCCGATCGTCGGCGTGAAGGCGACGCTCGAGGACGGCTCGTACCACGACGTCGATTCGTCGGACATGGCGTTCCAGATCTGTGCCCGGGCCGGCTTCCGCGAGGCGTTCCTCGCCACCAAGCCGGTGCTCCTCGAGCCGATCATGAAGATGGAGGTCGAGGTCCCGGCCGACTTCCAGGGGCCGGTCACCGGCGAGCTCAACAAGCGCCGCGGGCTGATCATCTCGACCGAGACGGTCGGCAACACCTCGACGATCGTCGCCGAGGTGCCGCTCGCCGAGACGTTCGGCTACTCGACCGACCTGCGCAGCATGACGCAGGGGCAGGGGGTGTTCACGATGGAGTTCGCCAAGTACCGGCCGACTCCGGGGAACATCCAGAAGGAAATCATCGAGCTCAAGAAGAAGCAGGATCTGGTGGCGGCGTCGAAGTGACGCCCGTCACCCGGCCAGCTTTTCCGGGGGCTCGGTGCCGGTGGACGGTACACCCGGCTGGCTGAACTCCAGGTCGGTGACCAACAGCAGGTCGATGATGTTGAACGAGTCGTCAGGTTGCATGACGACCGTCGTACGCCCCGACGGGCTGGCGAGCGCCCATTCCGGATGACGGACCGGGATCTCCCGACCGTCAGCAAGGTGGAGTGTGAACGGACGGAAGGGCTGCGCCCGGAGGGCGTCGCGGAATCGCTCGACGGTCATCGTGTCGGCCTCGCCGGAGGTTGCTTGACCTGGAAAGAGTGTACCCGTGTCCATCGGGTGATCAACCGGCGCTCACGCGGCAACAAAAAACCGGCGAACCCGAAGGCCCGCCGGTTTGATGATTTCGTCGCCGTCACGCGGCTGGAGCCGGCAGCCCGCGATCAGTAGGAGTTTTCCGAGAGCGGCTTGAGGGTGTTAAAGCCGGAGACGATTCCGGGCATGAAGCCCGCCCCGCCGACCGTGTTGCCGGTGAGGAGTTGGGAATACACGGCCGCGTCGAGGCCGTCGCTGACGAACTTGGCGTGGCCGTCGCAGAACACCGCCATCACGCCTCCCGGGTGCCGCGACGAGGGCAGGGCCTCGGGGCGGACGCCGATCGACGCGGCCGTGGCGGTGGCCGGCTGGTTGATGACCTTGAACGGCGTGGTCACGACGGGAGACGACGGGAAGCTGGAAATGTCGGCCAGAATCAGGCCGATGCCGACGATCGGCATGCCCGTGCCGCTGAACGGCTGGGTCGCATCCCAGGCCCGCGGAGAGAACGAGTATTGCTGCGACGCCGACCGCGGGGCAGCGTCGTAAGCGGCTTGCGGGGAGAACATCGCCCCGTTGCGCTCCATCGCCAACAGCGTCATCGTCGCGCCGTCGCCACCACTGATGTAGTCGATGCTCGTCTTGGCCGAGGCATAGACACCACTCGAACCGGCGCGGCCGAACGTGTCCATCATCACGCCGTCGTCGCGGAACTGCCGCCCGGCGATCACGCCCATGCCGATGTTGCCGGCGTAGGCGATCGTCGGCGTGCCCTCGGGATCGGGGCTGCTCGACGGGCAGATGAAGATCTCGATCGCCGGCACCTGGACCTGAGTGCCGTTGTTGAGCGGACGGCCGGCCATCGGGGGCGGGGCAAGCCCACAGTCCTCCCACAGCTTGTACAGGTCACGCCGCTCGAGATTGGGAAGGAGGAGCACAGGCCAGCTCACGGCACCGAACGCGAGCTGATCCTGCTGCTGGGCCGACGTCAGGGCGGCGCTCCCGAAGGCCGTCGTCGCCGGGTGCTTGTTGCGCCAGCCAGGGATGAACTGCTTCTGGCTGTCGAACGACACCGCCGCCAGTCCGATTTGCTTGATGTTGTTGAGGCAGGTGTTGCGCCGGCCAGACTCACGGGCCGCTTGGACGGCCGGGAGGAGAAGGCCGACGAGCGTGGCGATGATCGCGATGACCACGAGGAGCTCCACGAGCGTGAAGCCGCGGGGGGCGTGCCGTTTCATGGGAAGGTTCCTTGATGCCGCCTGGCCGCTGGAGAGCGGGAGCGGAGCGGTGACGAGCGGGAGGATGGAGGCGACGCAGCGTGAAGGACGTACGGACGGGACGGGTGGACTGTTCAAAGCGACGGCGAAACCGGAAGGGTGGCCCGGTGGCCAACCCCCCACACCACATTGACCGCCCCCTCATGAGGACGGATCGCAGACCTTGCCCCTACAAATAGTTTCGGGTCCAGAACCGGCTTTGTCCAGCGCAGGGGCTCGGGTGGTGCCCCCTCGGCGATGCAGGTCGGGCAAGGTGTCAGGGACTGACGAACGAGTGCCGCACGGTGATCTGCCGGATCTGCCGGCTGGAGGGTTCGTAGCAGCGGATCCGGACTTCGATACCGCGCAGCGGATACTGGTAGGGGGGCTGGGTTTCCGTCTCGCCGGGATCCTCGCCGGCGTCGGCAAAGTCGCCGTCGCCATTGAGGTCGGCCGAGGGATCGGTCTCGTCGACCCGGCCATCGCCATTGTTATCGAGGCCGTCGGCTCCCTCGTCGACGGTGTTGTCGCCGTCTTCGTCGCGCCCGTTGGTCTCGTAGTGCGTGCTCCAGGTGTCCCAGACGCGGGCCCTCGGATTCGGAAACGGGGCCGCCGAGCCACGCAGGCCGCTCCGCGGCTGGCCGAACCCGGAAAACCGCGACACCGGCACCTGGTTATTCGGTGGATTCCCGGGCTTCATCGTGCCGTTGCCGAGATCGACGTAGCCACCGAAAGCGAACGCCGGGGGCGTGAGCCCGGCAGCGGTCAGGTAGGCGGCCCCGTAGCCAGGGTCACCGGGTACCAGGGGCGTCGTCTGGCCAGGGCGCAGGGGGATCGGGGCCTCGGGGTCGAAGACGCGGACGTCGAACGCGATGACGTTGGTGAGGATCACGTCCTCCCCTTCGCGGCTCCCGCGAAACACGAGGCCGTCCGGGACGATCTCACCGATGGCGTCGCGGCTCTGGTGACCGCTGTCGGGCAGGGATCCGGCGCCGTACGTGCCGACGTATCCCGGGTGTCCGGGACGCTGCGACTCCTCCGGCTGTTGCAGGATCCCGTCGTAGTTGTGGTCCTCCCAGTTGACGCAGAAGCCGAAGGGAAACCCGCTGCCGTCGGTGTTGCCGACGACGTTGTGCATGAACCGCGCCTCGCGCCGCGTCAGGTCGGCCAGCGTGTTGGGAACGAGCCGGCCGGGGGAGATCGTGCTGGTGGGGTCCTGATTGGGGAGCGTCATGCCGGCGTTGCGCTCGAACCGGGCCGAGACGTCGTACAGGTCGAAAAACTGCGACCACGGGTAATACCCCTGGCGCATCGCCGCCGTGTTCGACGGGATCGACACGTTTTGGGCATTGGTCGTCATTGGCGGAACCGCCGGGGGCGACGGCAGGCTCGTGCCGCTGTAAAATGGATCGATGCCGACGTAGCCGAGGACGAGGAGCTGCTTGCGGTACAGCGTGAACGTCACCGGGTCGGTCGGACCCGCAGAGCCGGTCGAGCCGCTGACCGTGCGGCGCAGGAACCAGCCGACCTCGGCCACCGGGCTCTCGAGCGTGCGCACGCCGGCGCTGGTCGTGAACCTCCCCTGAAACGGCGGATCGGTGCTCCGCGTCGTGAACAGGAGCACGTCGTCGATGTCGCCGACGATCCGGTCGTCGCTGCCGCTGCCCGCGATCAGGCTGTAGGCGGCGTTGCCCCCCTTGGCGACACCGCCGGCGCTGACCGTGTCGGACTCGGGCCCCTCGATGACCTCGAAATAGCCGTCGCCGGAGTCGGGATCGAGCGGCGGGAGCGTGCGGGCAGTCGCGCCGGCGAGGTCGCCGCGGAGGCGCCACGCCGCCGAGCGCATCCGGCCGTCGAGCTCGATCATCGCCCGGCTGTCGGACACGGCCGTGCCGAACGCGCCGAACACCTGCGCGATCGCCGCCATCAACAGCAGCGTCGCCGCGGTGGCGACGAGCATCTCGACGAGCGTCATGCCGGAGCGGCGGCCCTGCCTGCGGGTCATTCGATGATCCTCCGCAGGACGACGGCGTCGCGCACGTTGTGGGGCTTGCCCGGCTCGAAGGCCACCGGGATCGACCGGTCGATCACGTAAAACGCCCGGTGCGTCCGGACGCTGTCGGGGTTCCCCTCGATCATCTCGCGGAGCGTGATCCAGACGCCGAACAGGTGCGACCGCGTGGTGGTGGTGTTGGCCAGCCGCGTGGCGGTGTAGAGGCCGTGGACCGGATTCAAGTCGATCGACTCCTTGAGCCCGGGCTCCTGGTTCTTGTAGTCGTCAGTCGCCGGCTTGGGCCGGTTGGCGGCGTTGCCCTGCGTGTCGGGCAGGGTGGGATCGAGGTTCGGGTTCTTGTCGAGGGCGAGAAGTTGCGCCATCGACCGGGCCGGTTGGCCGGAGGCGAAGTCGGCGACCTCGGCGGCCGAGATGCCTTGCGCCGCCACACGCTTGCGGAGTGGCGTCGGGGCGGGCGTCTGGTTGCCGTTGACCTTCGTGACCAACGGCCCGGCGACGACGGCGTCCCACACGTCGTCGGCGGTGACCGTGTTGAGATTCACCCGCCCGGGCTCGCGGAACGCCGAGAGCTGGTTGACAGGCGTGGTCACTGTGCCGATCCCCGCCTGCGACCAGAGGTTCGTCGCGGTCGTCGCCACCGGCAGGCTCGTGTGGATGGCAGCGAACCGGGTCGGCACATGGACGGCGTCGAGGAGCAGCAGCGAGGGAAGATCGGTCGCCGCGGCATCAAGTCGCCGATATGAATCGAGCACTTGCCATGGCCCCTTGTCGTGGATCCTGTCACCGGGCACGAAAAACAGTTCCGTCGCCGAGATGAACGGCCGGTTCGGCCAGTGGAACCAGGCCGGGGCGTTGGAGCCCGAGCCGACCGGATCGAGCGGCCGGAACGTGAGCGTGGTGCCGACGCCGGGGGCGAAGTCACCGGCCTTGTTGCGCCAGAAGGCGGTCGGGCCGGTCGCGATCCGGCTCTTCTTCTGCTGCGGCGGCGGCGGGATCAGGCCGCCACCCGTCGAGCGGTTGACGACCTTCACCTCGACCTTGTCGACGACCCTGTAGCAGGGCACTTTCAGGTCCTTCGGCTCGATCCCCTCGGGATCGTCCTGCCACGCCTGGCCGGTGACCGTCGCCGTCGGGTCGGTGAGCCGCTCGAGGTAGATCGTCGCGTCGCGGTCGGTGCCGATCTGGCCGACGGTGCCGGGCACCTTGAAGTCTTTGAGCGTCACGGTCCCGGTGGCGGTGATCGTGTTGTTTTGCGTGTTGGTGCCCTGGAGCAGCAACCAGGCGTCAACGCCGATCTTCGGGCTCGCCGCGGGCGTGGTGAACCCCGACACGCCGACTTCATTGGAGCCGAGCCCCATCGCGCTCGAGCCGACGTCGAGCCGCGCGTAGGTCGTCTGCTTGGTGGCGTTATCGACGATCCGCAGCCGCCACACCGGCTTGACCGAGGCATCGGTCGGATCGACCGCCGCCTTCTCCGACTTCTTCGCCAGCTCGATGCGGTTGCTCGGCTTGCCGTTGGCAAAGGCGTCGAGGGCCACGTCGCACGGCTCGGCGGCGATCGAATTGTCGTCGGTGCCGTAAGCACGGGCGTTCCAGGGCCGGTGGAGCATCACGAACAGTTCGGCTTGGTTTTGGTCGTCCTCCCAGGCACTGACTTCCGTGATCACGATCTCCGGCCGCTCCGCTCCCCACACCAGCCGCCTCGTCGCCGCGGCGGGCTCCACGCTCGTCGCGTCGCCGTCCACGTCCCAGCCGTCTTCAGGTCGGAGATCGACCTCGAACGGCGTCATCGTCGAATCGCCGTCGCGGAAGTCGCAGGCGTTGGCGACCCACTGGGCGTAGCGCTCGCGGGTGGCGTCGTCGGCGCCGGGATCGAGGGCGACGAGGATCACGAACAGGTCCTTGCACCACACCTGCCGCTGGACGTAGTAGGCGTTGCCGGCCTGGTAGCCGTCGGGCTGGATTCCCGACAGGGCGCGGTTGAGATCGAAGCGCTCGCCGCGCGCCGCCTCGCCGCCGAGGAGTTGATTGACGAGCGTGCCGCTGCCGCCGATCTGGCCGCTGTCGGGGAAGGCGGCGAAGAAGCCGACGATCCGCCGCGCGGCTTCGCCGGTGATCGCCGTCGTGTCCCAACTGGCGGTCGTGAGCCGCAGCCGCGCCTCCTCGGAGAGGCTGCCGAGCATCGCCTCCAAGCGCGAGGGGAGCCGGGCAGCGTCGAGGTCGTAGGGGCGGAGCAGCTTCTCGAGCTCCGCCGTCGAGAACGGATTGGCCGACGTGATGCTCGTGCCGGTGTTGTCCAGCCAGCCGGCGCGCGATGTCAGTGGGATCTCGTAGGGGTCGTCGGTCGTCTCGACGTCGTAGTCGACCGGGTTTCGCGACGCGTCGCGGGCGATCCACTCGGCTTTCGTGAAGATCAGCCCCGGCACCACGGACCTGGCGGGATTACTTTGCGGCACAAAGACGTTTGCACTTCCAGTAGTGAACTTCATCCGCCCGTGGAGATCGGGGGGCGAGTTGTAGACGCCTCGATACGCGGGCTTTTGGCCGTTGGGGTCGGGCTTCCAGTCGAAGTTCGGATCACCGTCCCACCACAACGGCGGGATGCCGTAGCTGGTCTTCGCGCTCGACTGCATCGTGGCCGCGTCGACCTTGCGGTCGTTGACCCTGCTGATCGTGTCGTCGGTGAACGGCTGGCCGCTGCGGGCGAACGGAAACGACAGCGTGCCGTTTTGACCAGGCGTCTGGTCGGCGATCTGCCCCTGGGTGGAAAACGCGATCGTCGGGTCGAGCGCGCCCCCCTGCTTCGGCGGCTGACCGTAGCGCCCCTCGCAGTTGGGCAGCCGCGGCGTCGGGGCGTTGGCCGAGTAGCGGCTGCCGCTGTTGCCGGGGCGCTGGCCGCCGACGCCGTTGGTCTTGAGCAGCGTCCAGTTGATCCCGGTGAGGAGCTGGAGGGCCGGGTTTTCGTTTTGCTGTTTGCGCCCGTTGCCGTAGCCGTTGCCGTTCTTCGCGGAGGCGGCATCGAACAGCGCCCGGTGATTGATCTCCGCCGGGCCGAACCCGAGGCCCATCGGGATCGCCTCCTTGGGCGTGCCCATGCGGTTGAGCTGTGTCGGCTGGGCGCCGGCCGGGGGATTGGGCCAGTAGGCGTGCGACCCGGAATAGGTCAGCTCCATCAGCGAGCCGTGGGCATTGACGTTGAACCGGCCGTCGAGATCGACGACGAGCACCGAGGCATCGAGGCGGATGACGTTGCCGTCGGCGGTGGTCATCCGCGGCAGGCCGAAGTCGAGGAAGAAGCCGTCGTTGATCCCGTCGTTGTCGTTGTCTGCCGCGGGGGACACGCCGAACGACGAGATCTGCGTCTGGAGCCAATTCCCGGTGGCGTCGAGGGACATGCGGGCGGTGCTGCCGCTGGCGAGCGGCACATACGACGGCTTGAACACCACCGAGCCGGCGACCGACGGAGTCTTCCCGTTGCCGACGTTGTCGGCCGACTGCGGTTCGACCCGGGCCAAAAACGGATTGCGGTCGTCGAACCCGTCCCAGGCCTCGTGGAGATCGTTGCCAAAATTCGCGTCGCCGGCGAATTCGCGGCCATTGATCACCGCGGGCAGCGGCACGGTACCGGTCGGGGCGACGAATGGACGGGCCCGCGATGTATTGTCAACGACGAGCGAGTAGCGGTATTCATTCGTCTGCGGATGCTGGCCGGTGTGGATCGCCTTCACGATCCGGTGGCTCGTTGCCGCCCGGCCGGCGCCCAGCAGGGTGATCACGCGCCCCGGCAGGTCCTGCCAGGCGGTGTTATCCGGGGCCTGCGGCGAGCCCGAGCCGCCGAGGATCAGGTCGTAGGTGCGGAAGTCGGGGATCTCGAGCAGCGGCACGTTGGGGACCGCCGCGACGCAGGCGGTGGTATTGCTGCTGGTGAGTGCCGCCGGCCAAGCGGTGCCGGTGACCGTGGTCGCGACCTGGACGGTCGTCGGGTTTCCCGTGCCGTCTTGCAGCTCGAGGCTTGTCCGGCCGACGCCATACTTGTCGGCGAGCAGCGATTCGAAGGGAAACACGGTGCCGCTGCCGACCGGGTTTGGCGGATAGTTGGCCGACCCCGACGCGAACGTGTCGCCCGGCCAACGGAGGACGACGTTGGTGCCGCCGGCGACGACCGTGAGCATCACCCGGTCGAGCATGTCGGCCGGCTGGACACGCCGCGAATCCGACTCCAGCGCCATCCGGGAAAACGCCCGGGCGGTTTCCTTGGCCCGGGTCGCGACGACGAGATACGCCGTCCCGAGCATCATGAACAGCGTCAGCATGCTGAGGACGATCAGCAGGAGGACGCCGCGGCGCGGGCGCCCCCGGCCGTGGTCGCCCGTCGATCCGGCTGTCGTGATCATGACTGTCGCCTTCGCGCTGCCCGGCAGGCCCTTGCCCGGCCACCGGAACCGCTTCCCCACCCGTTACCGAACCCTATCGACCGTACGCTCCCGCCCCCTCCAAAACCACCGTCTGCTCGGCCAAACCGACTGAATCGACGAGGATCTGCACCGGACC